>CAYVIS010000037.1:0-12996 GCA_964451565.1 uncultured Neisseria sp. | reverse complement strand
TATCCGCTGAACAAGAAAAAAGGCGATGAAATCCAGCGCTTCCAATTCCAATTGGGCACCACGTTCTAATCGGGCATGCCCGGCATTAAAGAGAACCTGTTATGAATGCATCTTCACGTTTCATCCGTTGGAGCGCCGCCGCCCTCTTGGGCTGCGGTTTGCTCAGCCCGGCGGTGGCGGCCGAAAACCTGCAAAAACTCGGCTTTATCAATACCGAGCGCGTGTATCAGGAATCGAAGCAGGCGCAGAATATCCAGCAAACGCTCGAAAAAGAATTCAGCAGCCGCCAAAAAGCCCTGCAGAAATTGCAGGCCGAGGGCGAGGCTGCCGAAAAAACGCTGGCTTCAGGCCGTCTGCAAGGCGCAGCGCGTGAAGAGGCGGTGAAACGCTTGGGCGAGCTGGTGCGCCAATTCCGCCTGCAGCAGGCGCAATTGGCCGAAGAATACAACCTGCGCCGCAATGAAGAATTCGCCGCTTTGCAACAAAATGCCAATAATGTGATTGTGGACTTGGCCAAGCGCGAAGGCTATGACTTGATTCTTCAAGATGCCGTGTATGTAGACAGCAAATTCGACATCACCGACAGCGTGATTAAAGCCCTGAATGCCCGTTAAACAGGCAAACTACCTTTCAGACGGCCTCAATAGTCATGAACAGACAAATTTACACCTTATCGCAGATTACCGCCGAATTGGGCGGCGAGTGGCGCGGTGAAGACGTCGGCATTGCCGCCGTGCAGCCGCTGGCCGATGCCACGCCCGATCACATCAGCTTTCTGGCCAATCCGAAATATAAATCGGAAGTGGCGGAGAGCCATGCCGGTGCCGTGATTGTCAGCCCGAAAATGGCCGGGGAATTCGAAGGCCGTAATCTGATTGTTGCCGACGACCCCTATCTTTATTTTGCCAAAGTGGCGCGGCTGTTTTCGCCGGTCGTTTTGGCGGTTGCGGGTGTGCATCCCACCGCAGTTGTCGAGTCGACTGCCAAAGTGCCTGCCAGCTGCGAAATCGGCGCGCATGCCTATATCGGCGGCAACACCGTTTTGGGCGAGGGTTGCCGTATTCTGGCCGGAGCGGTGGTGGAGCACGACTGCCGTTTGGGCGATCAAGTGGTGATTCACCCCAACGCTGTGATTTATCACGGCTGCACGCTGGGAGACCGCGTGGAAATCCACGGCGGCAGCGTGATTGGTGCCGACGGTTTCGGTTTGGCGTTTGCAGGCGATTCGTGGTTTAAAATCCCGCAAACTGGCGGCGTGACGCTGGGCGACGATGTCGAAATCGGTGCCAACAGCATGATAGACCGCGGCGCGATGGCCGATACGGTGGTTGGCAAAGGCAGCAAAATCGACAACCAAGTGCAGATCGGCCACAACTGCCAAATCGGCGAACACACCGTGATTGCCGCCTGCGCCGGTATTTCCGGCAGCACCAAAATCGGCTCCTACTGCATCATCGGCGGTGCGGCCATGTTTGTCGGCCACATCGAAATCGCCGATAAAACCACCATCGGCGGCGGCACTGCCGTCACCCATTCGATTAAAGAACCCGGCCATTACGCCACCTGCTACCCGCTGCAAACCCACAAAGAGTGGGCGCGTAATGCCGTGCACGTGCGCCATTTGAGCGATATGGCCAAAAAAATCAAACAATTGGAGCAAAGCCTCGAAGCCTTGCAACCCCTCATTTCAAAGGAAAACTGACACATGGACATCCAACTGCCCATCGAAGCCAAAGACATTCAAAAACTGATTCCGCACCGCTATCCGTTTTTGCTGATTGACCGCATTACCGCGTTTGAAAGCATGAAAAGCCTCACCGCGATTAAAAACGTGAGCATGAACGAGCCGCAATTCCAAGGTCACTTTCCCGGCTTTCCCGTGATGCCCGGCGTATTGATTATCGAAGCCTTGGCGCAAACCTGCGGCACGCTGGCGATTTTGAGCGAGGGCGGCCGCAAAGAAGAAGAAATTTACTTCTTCGCCGGTATTGACAATGCCCGTTTCAAACGCCAAGTGATTCCGGGCGACCAATTGGTGTTTAACGTAGAACTGATTGCCAACAAACGCGGCATCGGCAAATTCAAAGCCGTGGCGCTGGTTGACGGCCAAGTGGCGGTAGAAGCCGAAATCATGTGTGCCAAACGTGCCGTAGAAATGTAATGCCTCAGGCCGTCTGAAAGCCTCCGCGCTTATCGGCGGGCAGCTTTCAGACGGCCTCAAATCCATTTACGCAGCCACAATAAAAAAGGAGCGCCGCATGAGCCTCATCCACCCAACCGCCATCGTCGACCCGAAAGCCGAACTCGACAGCAGCGTCAGCGTCGGCCCCTACACCATTATCGGCCCCAATGTGCAAATCGGCGCAGGCACCGAAATCGGCCCGCACACCGTGATTGAAGGCCACACCACCATCGGCGAAAACAACAAGATTTTCCAATTCGCCTCACTCGGTGCGCAGCCGCAAGACAAAAAATACCGCGACGAGCCCACGCGCCTGATTATCGGCAACGGCAACACCATCCGCGAATTCACCACCTTCAATCTCGGCACCGTCACCGGCATCGGCGAAACCCGCATCGGCGACGACAACTGGATTATGGCTTATGTGCATCTGGCGCACGATTGCGTCATCGGCAGCCACACCATTTTTGCCAACAATGCCTCGCTGGCAGGCCATGTGACCATCGGCGATTATGTGGTGTTGGGCGGCTACACGCTGGTGTTCCAATTCTGCAATATCGGCGACTACGCCATGACCGCCTTTGCCGCAGGCGTGCACAAAGACGTGCCGCCGTATTTCATGGCAGCGGGCTACCGCGCCGAACCCGCCGGCCTCAACAGCGAAGGCATGCGCCGCAACGGCTTCACGCCCGAGCAAATCGCCAAAGTGAAAGAGGTATACAAACTCATCTACCGCAGCGGCTTGAGCTTGGACGATGCCAAAGCGGAAGTGTTGAAAATGAGCGAAACCGCTGCCGAATTGGCGGTGTTTAAAGATTTCTTTGCGGTATCGGAGCGCGGCATCATCCGCTGAGTAGTCGCGCAACGATTGTCAGTATGCTGCACAAGCCTCAGGCCGTCTGAAAAGGTTTCAGACGGCCTGAGGCTTTTATAGTGAATTGGAAATAAAACAGTTCAATATAGTGGATTAGATTTGAATCAGGACAAGGCGGCGAGCCGCAGACAGTACACCTAGTACGGCAAGGCGAGCCAATGCTGTACTGGTTCAAATCTAATCCACTATACATTCAGGTGACTGAGCTTGTCGAAGCCTTGCGTGATTAACAAAATGGCTTCGACAAGCTCAGCCACCTGCTTTGATTGTCACGATGTATTAATGCTCAGATTCAATTCTAATCCACTATATATTTGCGCCCGAATGCCGCTATTTCCAATCAGAACGATACCGCGTCGGCTGCATCTCGGTTTCACATTTGTGTCGCCTGCCGCTTGCTGCCTTGTTTTATTGGATAGGATAAACGGATGAATATCCTGCAACAGGCCGTCTGAATCCAATGATTCAGACGGCCTGTTGCAGTTTTCAGACGGCCTTAAAATTCTAAACGCATGGAGGCGCGGATATTGCGCGGTGAGCCGAAGTTGTGTTGGCCGTTGGCCGACATTTGGTTCATGTATTTTTTGTTGAACAGGTTGTCGATGTTGACCTGGGCGGAAAGCTGTTTGTTGAACTGATAGCGTCCCATCAGGCCGACCAAAGCATAGCTTTTTTGGGTGAATTTCTGTGCAATCGGGTCGGTGAGGTTAACGTAGCGGCTGCTCTGCCAGTTGAGGCCGCCGCCGAGGGTGAGGCCGGCGAGGCGGTTGTCGAATTCATAGGTGCTGAACAGCTTCAGGTTGTGCTCGGGAATGCTGGTGTTGATGCGGTTGCCGTCGGCATCTTTGCCTTTGGCAAAAGCATAGCCGAAGGAAATATTCCATTGCGGGGTGAGGCGGCCGGTCAGCTCGGCTTCAAAGCCGTGGGTGCGGGTGCCGTTGGCGGCGTAATAGGCCTGCACATTGTTGCTGCCGGGCACGATATTGCTGCCGTCGGCTTGGGCGAGGTTGTCTTGATAGATTTTGAACACGCTCAATTGGCTGGTGAGGCGGTCGTCAAAATAGCTGCTTTTCAGGCCGATTTCGTAGTTTTTGCCGCGAATCGGGTCGAGCATGCCGCCGTTGCGGTTGAAGGCGTTTTGCGCTTTGAAAATATCGGCATAGCTGGCATACACGGTGTGGTTGTCGTTGATGTCGTAGAGCAGGCCGGCGTAGGGTGTCCACACGTTGCCGGATTCGTAGTTGATGGCGGTGCCGTAGCTTGTGCCTTTGCTTTTCCAGTTGGAAAAACGGGTGCCGACCACGGCGCTGAGGCGGTCGGTAAGGCTTAAGCGGGTGGCGGCAAACAGGGCGCGTTCGGTGTCGGTCAGGTTAACGCTTTCGCTGCGGCTGTCCCAGTCGGGCATCGGCCAATTGCCGTCCCAGTTGTAAAAGTCGGTGGGGGCGGCAAAGCCTGCGCTGGCGGCATAGGAGAAGGTGTTGTTGTGGTTGCGGCTGTATTGGGCGCCGAATACCACATCGTGTTTGCGGCCGAAAGCTTGGTATTTGCCGTTGGTTTGCAGCTGTACGTTGTTTTGTTTGCGGATAATGTCGAATTTGCCCGGCCAAACGTTGTAGCCCAAGCCGGTGGCTTTGTCGACCGATCCGGAAATATACATCAATTTGGAGTCGCCGCTGTTACGCATGTGGCTGGCTTTCAGTTCAACATTCCAATCGTTGTTGAAATGGTGTTTGAGGTTGCCGAAATAGGAATAGGTTTTGCTGTCCCAAGTCGACCATTTGGTGCTGGTGGTTTTGTTAATCGGCCAGTCGGCAAAGCTGCCGTCGCTGAAGGTGGCGGGCAGGCCGCCCCACATATAGCCGTTTTGGTGGTTGGTTTGATAGCTGGCGCCGATGCCGGCTTCGGTGTTGTCGCCGATATCGGCATCAATCACGCCGTATAAAATATTCTGGCCGTTTTTTTCATCATCTACCCAGCTTTTGCCGGCCTGGCGGCTGGCCACGAAGCGGCCGCGTACGCTGCCTGTTGCATTGAGCGGTTGGCTGTGGTCCAGGGTGGCTTCGTAATTGTTCCAACGGCCTAATCCGGCTTCAATCGAGGTTTTGCGGGTTTTGCTGTCGGCATGTTTGCGGATGAAGTTGACGCTGGCGGAAGGGTTGCCTGAGCCGGTGGTGAGGCCGGTGGCGCCGCGCACCACTTCAACGTGGTCAAACATCGCCATATTGGTGAGGTTGCTGCCGGCAATCCATTGGTTGTTGAAATTCACATTCATGCCGTCGATTTGGTATTTGTCGATGGTGAAGCCGCGTGAGTAATATGAGCTGCGGCCGCGGTCGATGGCTTGCACGAATACGCCGTTGGTTTTTTCCATGGCTTCGGTAACGTTGCGGATTTTTTCATCCTTCATGCGCTGTTTGGTGATCACGCTGGTGGTTTGCGGCGTTTCTCGATCGGAAAGCAGCATACCGGTGGCGCTCTTCATGGCGGGAATGGTGTATTCGTTGTTGTTTTCGGTAGCCAATGCCGTGCTTTGGCTGCGTTCGGCGCTCACCGATACGGTGGGCAATTCGGTTTGGCTTTCGCCTTGTGGTTCGTCGGCCGCCCAAGCGGTGGCGCTGAGTAGGGCGCTGCTTAGAGCGCTCAGTTTGAAGAATGTATGCAGGGTGTTGCGGTGTGTCATGAATAGCAGCCTATTGTCAGTTGAGATTATAAAAACTATAATTCGCGTGTATTTTACAGATAATAATTTTTATTTACAAATTTTATATTTGTGACTGTATTTATGATTTTCTAAAACACAACATCGGAAGTGATGATTTTCATGCTGGTTTTTCTATGTAGATTTGATGCTGCCTGCCCGCTCTATAAATGGCGGGCAGGTTTTCAGACGACCTTACTGTTGCTGGCGTTTTTCGGTTTGCAGGGCTGCGGGCAGACGGAAACTGCCAAACCGATGATTGAATATGCCCGTGCCGGGCAGAAATTTCCGGTCACCATTCACAACGCGCAAGGCAGCATTACTTTGCAGCGTGCGCCGGAGCGGGTGGTGGCGCTGGGTACGGGTGCCGACGATATTGCGGTTGAGCTGGGTGTGTTGCCGGTGGCGGTGGAAGCGCATCCGTGGGGCGGCGATGAGCAAGGCTATCTGCCGTGGTTTAGAGAATACTTGGCCGAGCGCGGTCAGCCATTGCCGCCGGTGTTGAACATGTATCCCGAATTGGATGTGGAGCAGCTGGTGTCGTTGCAGCCGGATTTGATTCTGGCACCGCAATCGGGGCTGAGTGATGCGCAATACCGCCAGCTTTCCAGCTTTGCGCCGGTGGTGTCGTATCCGCACCGTGCCTGGCTCACCACCACGGAGGAGCAGATTGATTTGGCCGCTGCTGCTTTAGGCAAACAGGAGGCGGGGCAGGCGCTGAAGGCGCGGCGGGCAAGCTTTTTTGCTGAATTCCGCCGCCATCATCCCGAGCTGCAAGGGCTTACATTCGCCTATATTTATGCCGGCGGGCGTGACGTGAATCTCTCCCTTTATCTGCACGGCGATCCTCGGGTGGATACTTTGAGCGATTTGGGTTTGCGCTTTGCGCCCGAGTTGGAAAACATCCAGCCCAAACCCGGCTCGATTGCCGGTACGCTGGGATTGGAAAATGTGGATAAATTGAATGATGTGGATATTTTGGTGACTTGGTTTTCCAGCGAGCAAGACCGTGACACCGCAGCCAGCCGCCCGCTCTACCGGATGATTCCGGCGGTGCGGCGCGGTTCTTATTTGCCGATTACCGATAAAACGCTGGCGATGGCGATGTCGGTGGGCACGCCGTTGAGCACCCGCTGGGGCACGAGCCGTTTTCTGCCGATGCTGGAACAAGCGGCGCAGCGCGTGCCGGCACGGAAGGAGCAGCCATGAGCGGCAATGTCCGAAACCGCGCGGCCGGATTGATTGTGATGATGGGGCTGGCTGCGTTGGCATTGGCCTGCGGGTTGGTGTTTGGCAGCAAAACCTTGTCGTTTCATGATTTGGCGCACTATTGGCTTTCAGACGGCCCCGCTACTGATTATGCCGATTTGGTGATTGCGGGACGCATTCCGCGCACCTTGGCGGCGGCCTGTTGCGGTGCGGCGTTGGGGCTTTCCGGCGCGCTGATGCAGGGTTTGACGCGCAATCCGCTGGGCGACCCGGGTTTGCTGGGCGTGAATGCGGGCGCGGCAGCGGCGATTGTGTCGTCGGCATCGGTGTCTTGGTTGGCCGGGGTGTCGGAATTTTGGCTGGCGCTGGCCGGTGCGTTTGCGGTGGCCTTGCTGATTTGCGGCATCGGCCTGAGTGCCCGCAGCACTTCTTATGCGCGGCTGGTGTTGGCCGGTGCGGCGGTGGCGGCGGCTTTGCAGGCTTATGTGTCGGCGGCGTCGCAGCTTAATCCGGTGTTGTTCGACCATTTGCGCTTTTGGGGCAGCGGCTCGTTCGGTGCGGCGACTTTGCCGCAGGTATACGGCATGCTGCCGTTTTTTGTGCCTGCTGCTTTGTTGGCGATGGCGTTGGGCTACCATCTGAATTTGATTACTTTGGGCAGCGATACGGCCAAAGCGCTGGGTGCCAATGTGTTGCTGATTCAGGCAGGCGTATTGACGGCGGCGGCGGTGTTGGCCGGGGCGGCGGTGGCCGTGGCGGGGCCGATTACGTTTATCGGTCTTGGCGCGGCGCATATCGTGCGCATGTGGACGGGCAATGATTACCGCTGGCTGCTGCCTTATAGTTTTTTTGCCGGGGCGGCGCTGCTGTTGTTTTCCGATGTGGTGGCGCGCACGGTTGTGGCGCCGGGCGAAGTGCCGACCGGCATCATCACCGCGCTGGCCGGTGCGCCGTTGCTGTATGTGGTGGCCGTGCGTTTGCCCAAGGGGAAGAAAACATGAGACGCAAGAATCTGTTTTTGCCGCTCAAACGCCAACGCCTGTTTCAGACGGCCTTATTGCTGCTGGCCGTATCGCTGTTGGCCATCACTGCTTTGTGGGGCAAGCAGCAATGGCTGGGCGGCGATTTGCCTGCATTGTTACGCCATGAAGCGGGGGCGGTGAAAGAATGGCTGTTTTGGCAGCTGTGGCTTCCGAGGGCGTTGGTGGCGGCGGGCGCGGGCGCGGCTTTGGGCACGGCCGGAGCGGTGTTTCAATGCCTCACCCGCAACCCGCTCGGCAGCCCCGATATCATCGGCGTGAATGCCGGTGCGGCGATGGGCGCGGTGGCGGCGGCTTTGCTGTGGCCGGGATATGTATCGGTTACTTTTGGGGCGTTGTTCGGCTCGATGCTGGTGTTGCTGTTGATTTTATTGGGCACACGCGGGCGGCTGGATTTCGGCATGGACATCATTATCAGCGGCTTGGCGGTGAACGCCGCTGCGATGGCGCTGGTGCAGTTCGGCCTCACCGGTGTGCGTCAGGAAAGCGCCCAACAGATGGCTGCTTGGTTGAGCGGCAGTTTGGAAGCACGCTCGTGGGCGCAGGTAGAGGCGGTGTGGCTGTGGCTGCCGCCATTGCTGTTGGCGCTGGTGTTGCTGAACACCCGTTTGGGCTTGCTCACGCTGGGTGATACCGCGGCCACGGCTTTGGGTGTGCCCTTGCGCCGCACCGCTTGGTGGGCGCTGCTATTGGCCACCGCTTTGGCGGCGCTGGCGGTGGTGGCCGCCGGGCCGGTGGCATTTCTGGCTTTGGCCGCGCCGCATCTGGTGCGCCATCTGTTTCACACCAACCGCCCGATGTTGATGGCATCGGCTTTAATGGGTGCGGTGCTGCTGTTGCTGTCGGACTGGATTGCCCGCCTGCTGCCCACCACGTCGCAATTGCCGGTGGGGGTGATTACCGCCGGTTTGGGCGGCGTTTATTTGTGTTTTCTGATGATATTGAGCCGTAAAACGGCATAAGGAAGATTTATGTTGCACGCGCACAATCTGACGCTGGCGTATGACAAACATACGGTAATCCGCGATTTGTCGTTGGAAATCGCCGAAGGAAAAATCACGGCGCTGATCGGCACCAACGGCTGCGGCAAATCCACTTTGCTCAAAGCGCTGGCGCGCCAGCTCAAACCGGCTCGCGGCAAGGTCAGGCTCGACGGCAAAGACGCGTTTCGTTATCCGAACAAAGCGTTTGCCAAGCAGCTGGCGATGCTGGCGCAAAGCCCGAACGTGCCCGAAGGCATCAGCGTGCACCAATTGGTGCGCTACGGCCGCTATCCGCACCAACGGCTGACGGCAGGCTGGCAACCGGAAGACGATGCGGCAGTGGCCGAGGCCATGCAGCTCACCCAAACCGATATGCTGGCCGAACAATCGGTAAACATGCTTTCCGGCGGCCAGCGCCAGCGGGTGTGGATTGCAATGGCATTGGCGCAGGATACGCCTTATTTGTTGCTGGATGAGCCGACCACCTATCTGGATTTGGCTTATCAAATTGAAGTGCTGGAGCTGTTGGGCAGGCTTAACTGCGAAACCGGCAAAACCATCGTGATGGTGCTGCACGATTTGAACCTGGCCTGCCGCTACGCCGATGAAATCGTGGCACTGCGCGACGGCGGCATTTACCTGCAAGGGCCGCCGGCGGAAGTGATGACCGAAAACACCGTGAAAACGGTGTTTGGGCTGAACAACAAAATCATCACCGATCCGATTTACGGCACGCCGATGTGTGTGCCTTACGGAGAGGGGCATGGCGAAACGGTTTGAATGGCCGCAGCAGATTGGTGAAGCGGCGGCAGTTTGAAGAAAGTTCGGCACTTTTTGTGCACAGAAAAGCAAAAGGCCGTCTGAAAGAAAAACCTTTCAGACGGCCTTCATCATATCTGCATCAAATTTCTATTTTCGCGCCCAAAGCAGCCACAAACTGCGCCAGCCAGGCCGGATGGGCGGGCCAGGCGGGGGCGGTAATCAGATGGCCGTCGGTGACGGCTTCGGTCACTTCAATATCGGCATATTCGCCACCGGCGGCACGTACATCGGGCGCGCATGCGGGGTAGGCCGAGCAGGTTTTGCCGCGCAACACACCCGCTGCGGCCAACAATTGCGCACCATGGCACACGGCGGCGATGGGTTTTTCATCGGAGTCGAAATCGCGCACGATGGCAATCACGCGCTCGTTCAGGCGCAGGTATTCGGGCGCGCGGCCGCCGGGAATCACCAAGCCGATGTAGTTGTCGGGATTCACTTGGTCGAAATCGTAGTTGAGGGTGAAATTGTGGCCGCGTTTTTCGCTATAAGTCTGCTCTCCCTCGAAATCGTGGATGGCGGTGGTGATGTAGTCGCCCGCTTGTTTATCCGGGCAGACGGCGTGCACGGTGTAGCCCAAGCCGCTCAAAAATTGAAACGGCACCATGGTTTCATAGTCTTCGGCATAATCGCCGACCAACATCAAGATTTTTTTGCTCATGCTACGGCTCCTCAGGGTGGGTTAACGGGTTTTCTGCAAGATATAGGCATCGGCCAATTCGCCGCGTACACGGCTGCCGTCTTGGCTCAGCGCGATTAATTGGTTTTCGGCGACAAAATAGCTGCGGCCGTCGCCAAACAAGGTGATGGTGTTGCCTGCTGCGTTCCAGCTAAACGTGCCGTTGCTGTCGAATACGCTTTGCGGGTTGTCGAGATAGTCTTCGCGCAGGCGGTATTGGCCGTTGTCGAGCAGCGTCAGCGTGGTGGCGATGCCGCTGCACGAGGCGCAGGGCAGCGTGCCTTGATAAGTGCCTGCCCAATCGAGCGCGTTGCGGGCGTTGTGTGTGTCGGGCGCGGTTTGCACGGCGGCGTTGTCGGCAACGGGCGTGGGTGCGGCGCAGGCGGCCAACAGAAAGAGGGCGGTTAATGCGGTGCTGACGGTTTTCATGGGGATTCCTTTTTAAATTATAGTGGATTAAATTTGAACTAAGACAAGGCAAGTCAACGCTGTATGGGTGCAAATTTAATTCACTATAAAAGGCCGTCTGAACGTTTGCCGCGTTCAGACGGCCTCATCCATCTTGCCGGTTAAATATTGGTTTCCAAATACACCACTTGCGTTTGCAGGTATTCTTCCAAGCCGTGTTTGCCGTCGGCACCGCCGATACCGGATTTTTTCCAGCCCGCATGGAAGCCCTGCATGGCTTCGAAGTTTTCGCGGTTGATGTAGGTTTCACCGAATTGCAGGCGGCGGGTCACATAAAACGCTTCGTTCAGGTTGGTGGTGTACACCGAGCTGGTGAGGCCGAATTCGCAATCATTGGCCAGCGCGATGACTTGGTCGAGCGTGTCGAACACGGCAATCGGCAACACCGGGCCGAAGGTTTCTTCTTTCATGATGTCCATCGAGTTATCGACACCGGTGAGCACGGTCGGCTCGAAGAAATAGCCTTTGCCCTCGGCACGTTTGCCGCCGCAAGCCAACACCGCGCCTTGCGCCACCGCGCGTTGCACTTTTTCGGCCACCGCATTGACGGCGCGTTCTTCAATCAGCGGCCCCATTTCCAGCGCACCTTCGGCGGCTTCGGCCGGATTGCCGTAGCGCACGCCTTGCATGGCGGCGGTTATTTTTTCGGTAAACTTGTCTTTGATGCTGTTGTGCACATACACGCGTTCGGCGCAGTTGCAGATTTGGCCGGTGTTGCCCACGCGCGAGGCGAGGATGGATTGCACCGCCAAATCAATATCCGCATCTTTCAACACAATCGCCGGCGCTTTGCCGCCCAATTCCAGCGACACTTTGGTGATGTTTTGCGACGCCGCTTCCATCACTTGGCGACCCGCTTCCACCGAGCCGGTGAGGCTGACCATATCCACTTGCGGGTGTTTCGACAGCGCATTGCCGATTTCTGCACCGGGGCCGTTGACCACGTTGAACACACCCGCAGGCAGGCCGCTTTCGTGCGTGATTTCGGCGAAAATATGGCAGTTAATCGGCGTGATGCTGCTCGGTTTCACCACAATCGTGTTGCCCGTTACCAGCGCAGGGCCCATTTTGCGCGCAATCAGGAAGAAGGGGAAATTCCACGGCAGGATGCCGGCAATCACGCCGAGCGGACGTTTGAACAGCAAAATGTTTTCACGCGGACGGTCGCTCTGGATAATCTCGCCCTCATAACGGCGCGCCCATTCGGCCTGATAATCCAGATAATCGGCGGTAAACATCACCTCCACCCGCGCCAAATCTTTGGTTTTGCCGCCTTCGGCCACGATGGTGTCGGTCAACTCATCGGCGCGTGCGCGGATGCCGGCGGCGATTTTGCGCAGATACGCCCCGCGCTCAACCGCAGGCAGGCGCTCCCACGCAGGCTGGGCGGCGCGCGCGGCGGCCACCGCGCGATCCACATCGGAGCTGCTGCCTTTCGGCTCTTGCGCAATCACCGCTTCCGTGGCCGGATTGAGCACCTCGCGCCATTCGCCGTTGAACGCGGTTTCAAATTGTCCGTTGATATACATGGCTAAAGTTTTCATGGTTTTCTCTCGCTTTTCTGTTTGTAGGGGGGTGTAGTTTGAGTTTAACCGCTTCAAAAGCGTATCACAAGTGTTTGAAGGGCAGATGAACACGCGGTTTCAGACGGCCTAGATAGCCGACAGCGGAGTGGTTGGGATAGGGTGGTGGGTAATCATAAAATTTGATGATAAATTTTGTTAAGTGGATAACCACATCAATTGTTTGAATTTTTAATAAGACAGCATAAATAAACTTGTGCGACTCCTTGCGGTGCTGAAAATAATGCGGCAGGCCGTCTGAACGCTACAAATGATTACATAAAAATGTCTGTTTTGACGGGCAGGCCGTACACAAAAAGCGGCAGACCGCATGGATTAGGGCTTTTCAGGTTTACCAGGTCGGATGATGCGGGATATGTTCAGATGGCCTCGTTAAAGATGCTGCTGAAATCACACTTTTAAAATAAAGGGTATACGGATTTAATGGTTGATGGGGCACCTTCACCCCATCAATCTGATAC
>CAYVIS010000036.1:0-13347 GCA_964451565.1 uncultured Neisseria sp. | reverse complement strand
TATGCATATTTACCCGGTTAATCCGCGTGCGTCGACTTGCTAGACTAAGCGTATTCCAACTTTCTGCAACGAGCGGCGACAAAACCGTACGAGGCGGCAGTTGGCACAGCACCGCAGGCGGCTGGCACAGCGCTTGGCGTAAGCCGTATCCCGCCGATTATCGCGGCATCAGCATCAGTTTTAGATTGGTCGCCGAGCCGAAATAGTTTTAACTGCTTTTAAGGGTATTATGGCGGACAAGCCCATTACGCAGGCGCGACACGTATTAAATTGATTTTTAAAATCAACCATCTCAAATTAAACCTGCCACAACGGCTGTAAGGCCGTCTGAAAGCCGCTTTGCCCAATATAAAAAGCAAGTGCGGTTTCAGACGGCCTTTAACGCTTAGCCAATCACCCTTACAAATCCCAATCTTTCCACTGCATCATCATCTCGACAAAATTCGGGTCGCGATGGTCGAAAAAGGCGGGAAATGAAGTGGACAAAGCACTGTGCCCCGTATCCATGGTGGCGATTTTTAGCATCTCTTGGGCGGAAAGTTCAAAATCCAGCACCGCCAGATTCTCTTTCATCCGCTCGGCGCGCACGGTTTTCACCAGCGACACGATATTGCGTTGATACAGCCAGCGCAATGCCACTTGCCCCGCTGTTTTGCCGTGGGCTTTGCCGATTTCGGTGAGCACGGGGTGGTTGAAAATATCGTATTTGCCCTCGGCAAACGAGCCCCACGCCTCGGCGACAATGCCGTTTGCCTGCATATAGTTCACATCTTGCACGCGCTGGTGAAACGGGTTGACTTCAATCTGATTCACCATCGGTTTTATCTTGTTAAACGCCGTCAAATCCGCCAAACGGTCGGCATGAAAATTGCTCACGCCAATGGCGCGGATTTTGCCTGCTTCGTACAATTCCTCCATCGCCCGCCATGTACCATACAAATCGCCAAACGGCTGGTGAATCAGATACAAATCCACATAATCCATTTGCAGGCGGTTTAAGCTGCGTTCAAAAATGCCTTTGGTCGCTTCATAGCCAGTGGCGCTAATCCAGTGCTTGGTGGTGACAAAAATTTCGTTGCGCTCAATGCCGCTTTCGCGAATCGCCTTGCCCACTTCCACTTCATTAAAATAGCCGGCGGCGGTGTCGATGTGGCGGTAGCCGCTGTTTAAGGCGTTTAGGGTAATGGTTTCGGTTTCTTCAGGGGTGACTTGGTACACGCCAAAGCCCAAAAGCGGCATTTCAACGCCGTTTGCTAAAGTGATGGAATTCATGTTGCGTCTCGCTTGTTGATTTAAGATGGATGTATTTTAAGCGTTTAAAATGTTAAGATAAATAATCCAATTATAAACAATCCGTTTAGAAAACCGAAACAATGAGCCATTTTGATGATTTATATTTACTGGTGTGCGTGGTGCAGGCCGGCAGCTTTACCAAAGCTGGGCAACAGCTGGGTGTGTCTAAGTCGGCATTAAGCCAAAGCATCAGCCAGCTGGAAAACCGCCTCAATATCCGCCTGTTAAACCGCACCACCCGCAGCATTTCGCCCACTCCAGAGGGCTTGCAATTATTAAACGAAATCACACCGCACTTTGCCGCCATCAACGGGCAACTTACCCAATTGGCACAAAACCAAACCTCCGCCACCGGCATCGTGCGGATAAATGCCAGCCAATTGGCGATTGAGATGGCGATATTGCCCAAACTCGCCCCGCTCTTTGCCGAATATCCGCATATTCAAGTGGAATTGCACAGCGAGAATCGTTTTGTGGACATTGTCAAAGAAGGCTTTGATATGGGTGTTCGCCTCGGCGATGCGGTTAGCAGTGATATGGTGGCGGTAAAAATCAGCGAACCCGTGCGCATAGCGGTTGTCGCCAGCCCCGAATATCTGCACGGTAAACCACCGATTCACAGCATCGCCGACCTAGACCAACACCGCCTGATCGGCAACCGCTTTGACATCAACCGACCGCCCGTGGCGTGGGATTTTTGCCAAAACGGCAAATTAATCGAATACCAACCCAAACCGCAACTGCTGTCCAACACCGACCCCAAGCAAGCCGCCCTCAATCATCTGGGGCTGGCTTTTGTCGCCCGTTCGCAGGTGGAGCGGGAATTAGCACAAGGGATTTTGGTGGAAGTGCTCTCAGACTTCGCCCATCAATACGAACCGTTTTACGCTTATTATCCGAGCAGAAAGCACCACTCACGGGCGTTTGAGTTGGTGCTGGGGATGCTTAGGGTGTGAATGAATAAAAGCCTGTCTGAAAGTGCACTTGGCTTTTTTATCACTGGGCAAAACGGCTTTCAGACGGCCTTTTGCATCAAAAAATCAATCAACACCCGCACCCGTTTGGCTTTTTGGCTGTGCTGCGGGTAATACAGGTAAATCGGCGGATAGCGCACCCAATAATCCTGCAAAATCGGGATGAAATCCTGTTGATCGGCCTGCTGGCGAAACGAGCTTTCATAAATCCGCCCGATGCCCAGCCCTTGGCGGGTGGCATCAATCATCACGTCCAATTCATCGTTAACAATCAGCGATACCGGCATGTTTACTTCGATATCCTGCCCGTTTTGATGCAGCATCAGGGGTTGAATGCGGTTGGCGGTAATCAGGCGGTAGCCGATCATTTTGTGTTTCACCAAATCGGCGGGGCGTTTGGGAATGCCGTACTTGGCGGCGTATTTCGGTGAAATCAGCAGAAAATCGCGCATGGCGGGCAAAAGCTGCTGCACCACCATGTTTTCTTCGATGATGTCGCCGCAGCGGATGCCCAAATCAAACCCTTCTTTCACAATATCCACGGCGGCATCGGAAACGGAAATTTCCAGTTGGATATGCGGATAGCGTTCGCAAAATTCGGCGTAAACCGGCTGCAACACGGCTTTGAAGGCGAAACGCGGGATGGTGATGCGCACGCTGCCGCTGGGGGTTTCGGCAAGGTTTTTGATGTTGTCCACTTCAAATTCGAGTGATGTAATCAAGGATTGGGTGTTGGCGCGCAGATGTTGCCCCGCTTCGGTCAGCTCTAATTTTCGGGTGGAGCGCAAAAACAGCGGCAATCCGAGATATTGTTCCAGCATTTTGAGTGAATGGCTCACGGCGGCGGGCGAACTTTGCAGCTTGCGTGCGGCGGCGGAAATGCTGCCTTCGGCCACAATGGCGTGAAAAATGTTGAGATTATGGTAAACAGAAGCTTGCATGACGCCTCCTTATTTTTAAATGAAATTTGAATCTGTTTTTAAGATTACCAGTCTAAAAATGAATAATCGGATTGTCTATACTGTTGATATCTTTTTTTAAATGGGGCGAATCATGCACAGTATTATTGATAAAAACCGGGTGGCGGTGATTACCGGCGCGGCCAAAGGCATCGGCGCGGCGGCGGCGAAGCGTTTTGCCCAATCCGGCATGCGCTTGGTGTTATTCGATAAGGACGAAGCGGCGTTGCAAGCCACCGCAAGCCGTCTGAAACAGCCATTGAATCAAGAAACTCAAGGCAAAATCCGTTGCATAACGGGCGACGTAACATCAGCGGCAGACTGGCAGCGGCTGCACGATACCGTTTATGACGAATTCGGCGAAACCGCACTTTTAATGAACAATGCGGGCATCATCGCCGGCGCATCGCCGTGGCAGGATATGGCGGCTTGGCAGCGGCAATGGGCGGTAAACCTGTTTTCTATCGTGCAAGCGCAAATTACCTTTGTGCCCTCAATGTTGGCGCAAACGCAGGCTTCGGCGGTGGTGAATCTCGGTTCGAAAGAAGGCATCACCACGCCGCCGGGCAACGCGGCTTATTCGGTCGCCAAAGCCGGGGTAAAAGTATTGACCGAACAGCTGGCGCATGAATTGCGCCATCAACCGAACAGTCGGGTTTCCGCTCATCTGTTTGTGCCGGGTTATACTTGGACACCGATGAATTTCCCCGACATGAACGCAGATAAGCCCGCCGACAAACCCGCCGCACCGTGGACGGCCGCACAATTGCTGGATTATTTTGTGCAACGCTTTGAGCAGGGCGATTTCTACATTCTCTGCCCCGATAACGAAGTCAGCCCCGAGCTGGACAATTTACGCATCCAATGGGCGGCCGACGATCTGATTCGCAACCGCCCGGCACTTTCCCGCTGGCACGCCGATTGGCAGATGAAATTTAACGACTACATCAAACGAGGTTTGAATCATGAATAACATCACCGCTTCCCCACAATCGGATTTAATCAAACCCGCCAAACCGCTGGCGTTGGTGACCGGCGGCTCCGCAGGTATCGGACTGGAAATTGCCTGTTTGTTGGCACAAAACGGACATGATTTGCTGATTACCGGCTCATCGCCCGCGCGCGTGTCGGCAGCGGCGGAAAAATTGCGTGGTTTTGGGGCGGCGGTGGCGCAAGTATGCTCCGATTTGGCGACCGAAGCGGGCAATCAGGCGGTGTTGGATGCGGTGGCTTCAGACGGCCGTTCTGTTGATATTGCGGTGTTTTCTGCGGGTATTGCCATCGGCGGGGCGTTTATCGACATTCCGTTGGAACGCCATCTGCACCTGATTGCCCTTAATATCCATTCGCCCGTACGTCTCACTCATGCGCTGATTCCGCCGATGATTGCCGCAGGCGGCGGTAAAATTTTATTGGTCAGCTCGCTTTCCGCCACCACGCCCACACCGTATGAAAGCGTGTACGGCCCGTCAAAAGCCTTTCTCACCTCGTTTGGCAACAGCATTCGCGAAGAATTGGCGGGCAGCGGCGTTCAGATTACGAATTTGCATCCCGGTGCCACTGCCACTGATTTTCATGCCCGCGCCGGCATGGGCAGCACCCGCTTTGGCGACAACGGCTGGAAAAATTCACCCGAGCGGGTTGCCCGCCAAGGCTATGAAGCCCTGATGCGCGGCGATACCAATGTGGTCGGCGGCGACGAACAAACCCAAGCCGCTTGGCAATTGCACAAAACCTTGAGCGAAGAAGAAAAAGCCCGCCGTCATGCCGCGCAGGCCAAACCCGGCTCGGCCACGAAAGCATCGTCAATATGAAAAAAAGAAACCAATACACTTTAGCCACGCTGTTGACCATCATTTTGTTGGTGGGTGCGGCGGGTTGCAGCGTTTACCGCAACATCGGCGCGCTGCCGGATGAAACGCGCTTTAGCCATTTGCCGTATTACCAAAACGGCGTGTTTGTCAGCCCGGAAGCATTGGTGTTTTACCCCGAAAAAGCCACCGGCGAAGGCGGTTGGCTGGCGCACAAACCCTATGCGCCCAAAGCGCCGCTGCCGATGGTAAAACTCAATCAAAACAGCTTCGGCGCGGCGGAAGATTTCGCTTTTTACTGGCTCGGCCATTCCTCGGCGATTTTGGAATTAGGCCGCCAACGCATTTTGATTGACCCCGTGTTCGACAACGCCGCGCCGATTGCGCTGCCGTTTGTGGTGCCGCGTTTCCAAGCCGCGCCGATTGCCCGCAAAGATTTGCCGCCGCTGGATGTGGTGCTGATTACCCACGACCATTACGACCACCTCGAAGCCGAAACCATGCGCCATCTGGCCGACAAAGTGCCGCATTTTATCGTGCCGCTGGGCGTGGGGTGTGCCGTCTGAAAAAATCACCGAATTGGGCTGGGGCGATAGCGCCGACATCGCAGGCGTCAACTACACCGCCGAGCCTGCCGTGCATTATTCGCGCCGCGGCCGCAGCGACCGCGCAAAACCCTGTGGGCATCGTATGTAATCGAAGGCGCAGGCAAACGGCTGTATTGGAGCGGCGACACGGGCTACGACAAACATTTCGCCGCCATCGGGCAGAAATACGGCAGCTTCGACATCGCCTTTACTGAAATCGACGCCGCCAACGCAGGCTGGCCGAACACCCATATGTTCCCCGAACAAGCCGTGCAAAGCGTGTTGGACATCAACGCCGCCATCTTCGTGCCCGTGCATTGGGGCGTGTTCAACCTCGGTCGCAATCCGTGGAATCGATCGATCAAACGCGCCCACGCCGCCGCACAACAACACGGCTTGAGAATCGACGTGCCGAAGCAGGGGGAAAAATATCGGCCGGATGGGTTTGCAACCGAAACATGATGGGAAACGGTGGAGTAAGGCAGCAAACCGATAGAGAGGCCGTCTGAAAGCCGCATTCATATCGAATGGTTTTCAGACGGCCTTCAGCTTTTCAAATTATTTAAATAATCGTTGAAATATTAAATTAAAGCCATTACACTCGCAGCCATGAACACAGACAATGCAAGCAAATTATTCAATACTTTGGGCGCGCCGGTGCGGCTGGCGATTTTCCGGCTGCTGGTGAAACAAGGCGGCAGCGGCATGGTGGCGGGGGAGATTGCCAAAACGCTGGCGGTGTCGCCTGCCAATCTTTCGTTTCATTTGAAAGAGTTGAGCCATGCGGGACTGGTGACGTCGGTGCAGGAAGGGCGTTTTTGGCGCTATCGGGCGGATTTGGCGTTGATGCTGGATTTGGTGGCTTTCCTCACCGAAGAATGCTGCGCGGATGAAGACAACAGTGACTGCCGCCGCCGTTGCAGCGCCCGATACACGGAGGATTAAACGGTGCACAAGGTCACGATTTATCACAACCCCGCCTGCGGCACGTCGCGCAATGTGTTGGCGCTGATTCGCAATGCCGGCATCGAGCCGCAGATTATCGAATATCTGCACACGCCGCCGAATGAAGCCGCGCTGCGCCGTTTGCTGGCAGGCAGCGGCCTCAGCGCACGGGCGGCTTTGCGCACCAATGTGCCGGCGTTTGCCGAATATGGTTTGGCAGACGAGGGCTTGAGCGAAAATGAAATCATTGCCGCCATGTTGCAGACGCCGATTTTGATTAACCGCCCGTTTGTGGTCACCGAAATCGGTACGGCATTGTGCAGGCCGTCTGAAAAAGTGCTGGATATTCTGCCTGCGCCGCAACAGGGAGCGCTTTTTAAGGGAGATGGCGAACCGCTTATCGATGCGGACGGGCAGCGGATATAGGTTTTTCTGATTTTTTTACGGTTTATTTCAATATTTGTTTGATTATCAAAACAAGGATGGGCAATGGGCGTTTTTGAGCGTTTTTTAACGCTGTGGGTGGCGCTGGCGATTGTGCTGGGCGTGGAGCTGGGCTTGCTGATGCCGGATGGGTTTCAGGCGGTGGCGCATCTGGAGCTGGCGCATGTGAATCTGCCGGTGGCGCTGCTGATTTGGCTGATGATTTATCCGATGATGATTCAGATTGACTGGTCGGCGGTGAAAGATGTCGGCAAGCGCCCGAAAGGCTTGCTGCTGACTTTGGCGGTGAATTGGCTGATTAAGCCGTTTACGATGGCGGCGGTGGGCTGGCTTTTTTTCAGGGGGCTGTTTGCCGATTGGGTTGCGCCTGCCGATGCGCAGCAATACATCGCCGGCATGATTCTGCTCGGCGTTGCGCCCTGCACGGCAATGGTGTTTGTGTGGAACCAGTTGGTGCGCGGCGATGCCAATTACACGCTGGTGCAGGTGTCGGTGAATGATTTGATTATGATTGTGGCCTACGCGCCGATTGCCGCCTTGCTGCTCGGCGTGTCGGATGTGCAGATTCCGTGGGGCACGCTGGTGCTCTCGACCGTGTTGTATGTGTTGCTGCCGTTGTTGGCAGGGATGTTGACGCGGCGTTGGCTGCAGCAAAACGGGCGCTCGGTGGCGGTGCTGACAGGCCGTCTGAAACCATTTGCCATCGGCGGGCTGATGCTGACCGTGGTGTTGCTGTTCGGCTTTCAGGCGCAAACCATTGTGGCGCAGCCGCTGGTAATCGCCCTGATTGCCGTGCCGCTGCTGGTGCAGACTTACGGCATTTTCATCATCGCACGCCTCGGCGCACGCTGGCTGAAACTGCCGCACGAAATCGCCGCCCCCGCCTGCTTAATCGGCACCTCGAATTTTTTCGAGCTGGCCGTGGCCGTGGCGATTGCCTTGTTCGGTTTGAATTCCGGCGCAGCGCTGGCAACGGTGGTGGGCGTGTTGGTGGAAGTGCCGGTGATGCTGTCGCTGGTGTGGTGGATTAACCGCACGCGCGGATAAAACAAGCGCATCATCAGGCCGTCTGAAAGCGGTTTCAGACGGCCTTTATTTATTGGTTGTTTTACAAAAAAATCAGCGTTCATTGCTATCCCGTTTCAAAATTTTCTCCAGCAATTCAAACACCAACAACACCCGTTTCGGGGTGATGGTTTGATAAGGGCGGTAGAGGTAATACGCCCATTTGCTGATGTTGCTGGGGAACACTTCCACCAATTCGCCGCTGTCGAAATAGGGCGCGCATTCGGCATGGGAAAAAGGGGCGAATGCCCGCCCGGCCAGCACCGCTTGCAGCAGGTTTCGCGGCTCGATGGCAATCACATGGCTGTGTAATAACGGTATGTTTTTATTATCCACATTCCAATGCCAGCCGCGTCCGATTTTGGTGTTCAATAATGTGCCGACCGGAAAGTGTTCAACCAAATCATCAATATCTTTCGGCATCCCCAGCCGCCGGATTAATTTCGGCGAAGCAACAATCGACTCGTTCACGTCATACAGCTTTTTCGCTACCCAATCTTCTTGCGGCACTTGGCAAATCCGCACGCCGATGTCGATGTTGTCGTCTACCGCTTTCATCACGTCGAAGCTGGTGCGCCAGTCGATGGCGATGTCGGGATAAGGCGCCAGCGCGGTCAGCAGCTCGCCGAAAACGCGGTCGCTGTCAACCGATGGCGGCAAGGTAATCCGCACCAGGCCGGACAAGCCGCTGTCGTCGAGCTTACCGATGCCAAACAATTGCTGCTCCTCCCGCAATAAGCGCTCGGCACGCGGCAGGAAGTTCAGCCCGAAATCGGTAAGGCGGATTTGGCGGGTGTTGCGCTTGAACAAAACCTCGCCCACTTCGTTTTCCAATTCGCCGATAACGCGGGTAATCACCTGCGGCGACACGGCAAAATGGGCGGCGGTTTGGCGGAAATTGAGCGTGTCGGCGGCGACCACAAAATATTTCAACGCATCCAATCGGTTCATAATCTCATTTTTCGGAATGGTTAATTCTGGAATTATTCATTTTAATAAAGAGATGGTGTGATTACAATCCATTCAATCCCTTTACTTTTAAGGAAAAAATCATGAAAGAACAAGTTGTTTTGGTTACCGGTTGCGCTATGGGCATCGGTTTGGCTTGCGCGGAAGCGTTTGCACGTCAAGGTGCGGTGGTGGTGATGGCGGATATTCACAAGCCGGACGAGCAGGCGCAAAAGCTGGTTGAGGCGGGCTATCATGCGGTGGCTTACCGCTGCGATGTGGCCGATGCCGAAGCCGTGAAAGCGATGATTGAATGGATTGTCGCCACTTATGGCCGTTTGGATGCGGCGTTAAACAATGCCGGTATCCAAACGCCGCAGCGCCCGATGGCGGAAATCACCGATGATGAGTTTGACCGCACCGTTGCCGTCGACCTCAAAGGCGTGTGGAACTGCATGCAATATGAAATCGAACAGATGCTCAAGCAAGGCGGCGGCGCGATTGTGAACACTTCGTCGCAAGGCGGCGTTACCGCGTTTCCCGGCCAGGCGGCGTATATCGCCTGCAAACACGGCGTTATCGGCCTGACCCGCACTGCCGCCATGGATTATGCCGCCAAAGGCATCCGCATCAATGCGGTCTGCCCGGGCGTGATTGCCACGCCGATGCTGGAAGAATTGGTGCAGCGCAACCCGCAATTGGGCACCGACCTGGTGCGCGACATTCCCGCCGGGCGCTTGGGCAAACCGGAAGAAATTGCCGATGCGGTGTTGTGGCTGTGCAGCCCGCAAGCCAGCTTTGTGCACGGGCATGCCTTGCTGGTTGACGGCGGCTTTACCATCCACTAAGCTGATTTCCATCCGCCGAAGCATGGGATAACAACCTGATAGAAAAGGAAAGCTTATGAAAAAACTGCTGATTGCCGCCCTCGCCTTGGGCATGGCCGCCGCCGCGCCTGCCGCCCCGATTCAACCTGCGGGCGTGGAATATGACGGCACGGGCATGATTATCGAGCAAAACAATCTGGTCGTGTTTAAGGTGGTGTTAGACAAAGGCGGCCGGGTTGAGCGCCATAACTATCCGGATGCGCAGGCGGATTTGCTGTTTACCGTGTTGAAAGGCAAAGTGCGGGTTACCTTGAATGACACCGAGCATCATGAATTGGGCGTGGGCAAACTGATGCTGTATAAAGGCAAAGACTTTGTTCAGACCGAAGCGCTGGAAGACGCCGAATTTACGGTTACCATTGTGAAAGCGCAATAAGCCTGTTGCCATCTGAAAATCAAAGGAAACACACATGAAAGCACGCCATTTTAAAACCACTGTTTCGGCAATAATTTTAGCCACAAACCTATTCGGAGCAAACGCCATGGCCAATCCGCAACCGTTATCAACGTTCCCGCGCAAACCATTCAATTAACCCAGGAATGGGACAAAATTTTCCCGCAAAGCGACAAGGTAACGCATCGCAAAGTCACCTTCACCAACCGCTACGGCATCACGCTGGCGGCGGATTTGTACACCCCGAAAAACGCCCGCGGCAAGCTGCCAGCCGTTGCGGTCGCCGGTCCGTTTGGGGCGGTGAAAGAACAGGTTTCGGGCTTATACGCGCAAACTTTGGCCGAACGCGGTTTTGTCACGCTGGCTTTTGATCCTTCCTACACCGGCGAAAGCGCCGGCCTGCCGCGCAATATGGCTTCGCCCGAAATCAACAGTGAAGATTTCAGCGCGGCAGTGGATTTTCTCGGCTCGCTGGATGATGTCAATCGCGAACGCATCGGCATTTTGGGCGTGTGCGGCTGGGGCGGTTTTGCCCTGAATGCGGCCATTGCGGATACGCGCGTCAAAGCCGTGGCCGTCAGCACCATGTACGACATGACCCGTGTGATGGCCAAAGGCTACAACGACAGCGTCGATGCCGAAGCGCGTTATCAGATGAAGCAATCCCTCAATAATTTGCGCTGGGATGCCGCCCAAAACCAACACCGCGATTTAGGCGCGCCGGTATTGCCTGCCGCCGATGAAGTGAACGCCGAAACGCCGCAGTTTCTGGCCGATTATGTCGGTTTCTACAAAACCCCACGCGGCTTCCACCCGCGCAGCGTTGGCTCCAACAGCGCCTGAACCGGCACCGCGCCGCTGGGCTTGATCAATATGCCGATTTTGCAATACGCCGCCGAAATGAAAACGCCCGCGTTGGTGGTGCACGGCGAAAAAGCCCACTCGCGCTATTTCTCCGAAGATGCGTTTAAAGCCATCGGCAGCCAAGACAAAGAGCTGTATATCGTGCCCGATGCCAGCCATGTCGATTTGTATGACAATCAGGCAGGCAAAATCCCGTTTGATAAATTTGCGCAGTTTTTTCAAGCGAAATTGAAATAAGCGGTTGTGTGCGCCCGGTAAACAATCAAGGCCGTCTGAAAGCCGCTCGGAATATCAAAGCGCTTTCAGACGGCCTTTTCAAACCATAATCATGCCGCAGGCAAAGAAGCCATATCGATTACAAAACGATATTTCACGTCGTTTTTTTCCAGCCGTTCAAACGCTTCGTTCACCTGCTGAATGTCGATTTTTTCGATGTCGGCGGTGATGTCGTTTTGAAAACAGAAATCCAGCATTTCCTGAGTTTCGGCAATGCCGCCGATATTGGAACCCGCAAACGAGCGGTTGCCGCCCACGATATTGAACGCGCCCACTTCAAACGGCTCGCTCGGCAAACCCACCAACACCACCGCGCCCTGCCAGCGCAGCAATTGCAGATATTGGTTCACGTCATGTTTGGCCGACACGGTATCCAAAATCAGGTCAAACGATTTGGCCGCGGCGGCCATTTGCGCGGGGTCGGTGGTGAGCACGGCATAATCGGCGCCCAAGCGTTTGGCGTCTTCCACTTTGCTTGGTGATGTGGTGAGCACGGTCACGTCCGCGCCCATCGCTTTGGCGATGCGGATGGCCACATGCCCCAAACCGCCGATGCCGAGAATGGCCACTTTTTTACCGGGGCCCGCCTGCCAATGTTTCAACGGCGAATACACGGTAATCCCGGCGCACAAGAGCGGCGCGGCGGCAGCCAAATCGGCAAAAGCGGGCATTTTGAGCACATATTTTTCATCGCAAACATAAAATTTGGAAAAGCCGCCATAGGTTTGCTCGCCGTTGAGGTGTTTGTCGGGGCTGTTGAACGAAAAGGTCACGCCCTCGTCGCAAAACTGCTCGACATCGTGTTGGCAAGATTCGCAATGGCCGCAGCTGTCGACGATGCAGCCGATGGCCGACAAATCGCCCACTTTGAATTTCGTCACTTCCGCGCCAACCGCCGTGACGCGGCCGACGATTTCATGGCCGGGCACCAGCGGCCACAAGGTATGGCCGAAATCGTTGTGCAGCTGGTGCAAATCAGAATGGCAAATGCCGCAATACAACACTTCCATTTCAATATCGTGTGCCTGCAAATCGCGGCGCGGAATGCTCATTTCGGCTAGCGGCCGGTTGAGCGCGGCACTGCCGTAGGCTTTTACTTGATGACTCGGCATCGTTTATACTCCTGTGTGTTTTGCAGAAATGCAGGCTCACTATACACCCGAAATCCGGCCTTGATTAGCGGCCTGTTTTTCAATAGTTTCATGCAATAAATTCATCAATCCGTCTCCTAGGCCAAACCCGCATGCTCAACAAACTCGAAGCCCTGAAAATCTTCTGCACCGCCGCCGAAACCATGCAGTTTAAAGAAACCGCCCAGCGCCTGGCCGTCTCGCCGCCGGTGGTCACGCGCATGATTGCCGAGTTGGAAGACCATTTGGGCGAGCCGCTGTTTCAGCGTAACACCCGCCAAATAAAGCTCACCGATTTCGGCGAACGTTTTTTACCGCAGGCGCAGCAGCTTTTGGAAGAAAGTGAGCGCCTGTTTATGCCTGCCAAACGCCGCCATGCCGATGAAATGGCCGGGCTGGTACGCATTACCGTGCCCGATTTACCCGATTCAGACGGCATCATGCTTGAATTATTGCAGGCGCTGTCGCCCTACCCGGATTTGATTCTCGATTGGCGCATGGATGCAACGCGGCTCAACGTGGTGGAAGCACAAATCGACATCGGCGTGCGCATCGGCAATCTGGCCGACAGCCGTCTGATTGCGCGAAAAATCGGCGAAATAAGCGAAAAAATCGTCGCGTCGCCCACGCTGCTGACACAAACCGGCCTGCCCGAACACATCACCGAGCTGTCGAAAAAATACCCGCTTACCGGCATATTGGATACCAACACCGGCCGCATCTGGACGTGGTATATCAACGAAACCCTGCAATTCACCCCCGTCAAACCC
>CAYVIS010000035.1:0-13763 GCA_964451565.1 uncultured Neisseria sp. | reverse complement strand
CAAGCAACGGTAATCGAATGAGAAAGATGAACGGTTTGATTTTATAAAACCAATATTCCAGCAATGCGCCAAACAAGCAAAGCTTTGCTTTGCGCTGGGCTCCTGCCTGCGCAGGAGCGACGATTGAAGTGTTTTGCAAAGGCCGCAGTCGATGTTTTTCAATAATTTAGCAGAATGACTGAAACCATCCGCACTAAACCGCTAAGGCCGTCTGAAATCTTTCAGACGGCCTTAGCGGTTTAGTATGGGTAAGACGTTTTTATAATTTAGTTTGCAATCGCTTATAAGCGGATTGCGTAGCGCGGCTTTCGTATCAGCGTTTGAATGAAAGCCAAACGCAGGAAAACACATGCGTGTCTTGCGGCACATACCCTACGGCAGGATAGTATGGGGCGACCCATAAGGCTTGACAAGATAAATGACATACGCCTATTTACGAGCAAAGCCTACGCTACACTACTGTATAGAAATCAGCCAACGATGGTGCAACCGTTTGGCAGGTAATTATCTTTCCAGACTGACGCCCTGCTGTGGTTCACTTCGCAGCGCCATCCTGCATCCGCGTTGCGGCGGAATGTAAGCACAGTACCATGAATGCCGGGATAGGCATCGTTACCCATAGTGGCAACAAGGCTGCCTGAGCTTAGATCGCTGCCGGAAAAACCTTCAAGCTGAAAGCCTGCGGGGTTGGTCAGCATATTCGACCAGCCGTCTTCAAAGCCGACATAGCCTCTGTCGGCAGCATCCATACTCGGGCGCAAGCCGTCTTGCAATGCGACATCCACCAATATACGCACAGACGACATTTCGCCGAATACACGGGTAATTTGCGAGCGGGCGATATAGTTTTGATAAGTTGGCAGCATGATAGCGGCCAATATACCCAAAATAGCCAAGACGATGCTTAATTCAATAATCGAAAAACCAAGCTGCATCTGTTTTTTCATCATTTTCCCCGTTAAACCAAACAAAGTTTAAAACCACCAGCTTTAAACCTGAACATATAAAAAGGCTGCACAATAACGGCAGCCTTTTCTGTTTTAATATTTTCAATCCAGCTTAAATTGTTCAAACTGTCTGCAACGGATTAGGATTTTGCTGCAGCGAAAGTGCAGCCAGCCGGTTCGAATTTCTTTTTAAAGCCAGCAGTTTTGGTACCGCTACAAGTCCATGCACCTGCAGCATTACGAGTCAGAACCAAGGTAGATTTTTGCAAACCTGAGTTTGAGTTTTGGTCAAAAGTCATGGTCAGGTTACCAACGCCGGTTGCGGGCAGGTTATCAGTCAAAGTTGCCAAGTTAGATGAATCTTTTTGCACACCGATATAACCATCCTGACCCGCAACAATGCTCGGATCACGACCTTCAAACAACTCTACGTCAGCCAAGCGTTGGGCATTGGTCAACTCGGCATAAACGCGGGTAACTTGTGATTTGGTGATGTAGTCTTGGTACATCGGCAGGGCGATGGCGGCCAAAATACCGATAATCGCGATAACGATCATCAACTCGATCAGGGTAAAACCTTTTTGCATTGCTTTCATTTCTTTCACTCCAGTTAAATTAAATGTGAATAAAGTTTTATTAAAATATTTCCGTAATGTGCTTGGCACGTTTTGCTACTACACCAAAAAGAAGGAATAAACAGCTTCCGCTTACAAGAGTAACGCTGCTCTGTTTCGTCGCTCTTTCTTGCGGATGAAATATCTTCAGCAATGGCTGTGCCAATTTATTTTCAAATTGCGGATTTATTTTATCTAATTGTTTTTAATAGAATTTAATCCAATTAAAATGACAATTACGGGCTTGCTTCCCGCAATTGTCATACGCCGCTGCGTTAACAACTGCCGAATTTTGTCAGATTTAGCAAATTTTGTCAGCTTGATATTAGGTTTTTTTGTTATCTGCCGTTTTTTGTCTGTTTTGGGTGTTGCGGGTGGTTTGTGCTATTGGTGCGGTGTTGATGGGTTTGGTTTGTTACGGGAAACTGAGGCCGTCTGAAAGATTGGAGGTTGCTGTAACCCGACTGGCTGGATTGTCGGAGCCCGACAATGACGGAGGTTAGGTTATTGATGGAAATGTAGGTGCTATTTAGAGCTTTGGCTATTTGAGGCATTTCAGACGGCTTAATACTTTTACCAAATACCCTTCATCTTACCGAACAACAACAAACCCGTCATTGTAGCTGTGCAAGTCCGCTACGCTACCCGGGCCTGACCCGACAATCCAGTTTGTGGCCGTCTGAAATATTTGGAAGATTGCTGTAATCCGACGGGCTGGATTGTCGGGTCGGAGCCCGACAATGACGAGGTGGTGGGTTACCGGCGGATGTAGCTATAGTGGATTAGATTTGAATCAAGACAAGGCGGGAAGCCGCAGACAGTACACCTAGTACGGCAAGGTGAGCCAACGCTGTATTGGTTCAAATCTAATCCACTATACTATTATAAGGTTCAGGCCGTCTGAAATGCTTTCAGACGGCCTAGATTGGTTTGGGGTTTGTTAATCCTGCGGTGGTGCAATGAAATGTTCAGGCGCGGCCGGGTGGGGGGATTTGTTTGAAGGTGACGGCGAATTGGCTGCCTTTGCCGACTTCGCTGTGGATTTCGAGGGCGGTGTCGTGTTCGGCGAGGGCGTGTTTGACGATGGCGAGGCCGAGGCCGGTGCCGCCGCTTTGGCGGCTGCGGCCTTTGTCGACGCGGTAGAAGCGTTCGGTGAGGTGGGGGATGTGTTCGGCTTCGATGCCGGGGCCGTTGTCTTTGACGGAAAAGTGCAGCGGCGGCAGCATGAATATGTTGCCGTTGGGTCGGGGTTGGAGGCTGATTTCGATTTCGCCGCCTGCGGGGGTGTAGCGCACGGCGTTGAAAACGAGGTTGCTCAGGGCGTTGTAGAGGTCGGTATAAACGCCGTTTATCCACAGGTCGGGGGTGATTTGGGTGCGGATGGTGTGTTTGCCTGCGGAAAGGTTTTCGCCGTCTTCGGCCAATAGTTCGGCAAGTGAGGATAGGTCGACGGGGGTGTGTTCGTTGGGGCGGCCGGATTCGAGACGCGAGAGGGTGAGCAGGTCGGCCAGCAGGGTTTGCATGCGGGCGCCTTCTTTCTGCATCATGCTGATGAATTGGCGGGTTTGTTCGGGCGGCAGCGCGGGCATGTCGGCCATGGTTTCTAAAAAGCCGTTGATGACGGTCAGGGGGGTGCGCAGCTCGTGGGAAACGTTGGCAACAAAGGCGGTGCGCATGTTGTTGAGCTGCTCGGCCTGGCTGATGTCGTGGGTGATGATCAGCTCTTCGTCGGTTTGGAAGGGGGAGCGGCTCACCAGCAGGGTGCGCTCGGTGGCGCCGCCGTTTTTGGGCATGCCGATTTTGATTTCTTGAGTGTTTTCGAGCGGCTGACGGAGGAATTCGAGGAATTCGGGGCGGCGGGCGACGTTATAGAGGATGCTGTTCCAGTCGTTTTGCGGGTCGAGGTTGAGGTGTTCGATGGCGAGGCCGTTCATCCAGCTGATGCGGCCGTTTTTGTCGAGGATGATGATGCCGTTGGGGATGACTTCGGCGGCACGGTAGAAGCGCTGCAGGGCGGAGCCGAGCTTTTGTTTGCGCTTTTTTCGGCTTTTGGCTTGCTGCAACAAGGCGTCGAAAATATTCGCCCACATGCCTTTGACTTGCGGCACGCGGTTGATTTTGGGGGATTCGAGCCAGAGGGTGAGGCGGAGGATGTGGTGGAGGTTCCAGGCCAGCCAGATGCCGAGGCTGAGGGAGAGTGCGGCAAGGCTGCCGCTGACGCCGTATACGGCATAGCCGACCAGCGCCATGATGGCGCTGGTGAATAAGCTGCTGAGGATGTGGCGCCAAACAAAATTCATGCTCAGGCGGCCTCTTTATGGGAGAAGCGGTAGCCGGCACCGCGCACGGTTTGGATAAAGCGGTCGAAGCCGCTGGGCTCGAGGGCGCGGCGCAGGCGGCGGATGTGGACGTCGACGGTGCGCTCTTCAACGAATACGTGGTCGCCCCACACTAAATCAAGCAGCTGGCGGCGGCTGTAGACGCGTTCGGGGTGGGTCATGAAGAAGTGCAGCAGTTTGAATTCGGTGGGGCCGAAGTTGACGGCTTGGCCGTTGCCGTAAACGCGTTGCTCGATGGGGTTGAGCACAAGGCCTTTGACGTCGATGATTTCGGCGGTTTTTTGGGGGGCGCGGCGGCGCAACAGGGCGTTAATCCGCGCCACCAGCTCGCGCGGGGAGAAGGGTTTGGTGAGGTAGTCGTCGGCGCCTTGGTTGAGGCCGGTTTCTTTGTCGGTGTCTTCGCTGCGGGCGGTGAGCAGGATAATGGGCAAATCTTTGCTGCGCTCTTCTTGGCGCAATTGTTTGGCCAGTTGCACGCCGGATTGGCCGGGCAGCATCCAGTCGAGCAGGACGACGTCGGGCAGGGCTTCGTCAAGCTGCGGTTTGGCTTCTTCTACGCTCAGGGCGGATGCGACTTCAAAACCTGCTTGCTCTAATGTGAAACGAATCAGCGCTTGAATGGATTCTTCATCTTCCACCACCAGCACGCGAACTTTTGCCATATCGGGATTCTCCGTTGGTTTGATAGATTTTTACTGCATCTGTAATTGTGTGACAAGCATAACGTGTTGGTATGACGCGAATGTGACACTTTTGTGCTTTTGTGACGTTTTGTTGAATGTTTTGTTGCACGGCGTGGGTGGCGGGGATTGGGTAGTGAAAACAAACCTTGCGCTTTGCTGCTCTCTGCCCCAACCCTCTCCCATGGGAGAGGGGTTAGGCCGTAGGCCGTCTGAAACCTTACTTATGGTTTGAATATAAGCACCCGTTTATGCAACAAAATCATAATGATATTTAATTTAACCCGCAAGATTACAAGTTTCCGCAACTTGTCCTCTCTCAGGGGGAGAGGACTGCAAACCATCATTACTTTCTTCGATTTATCCAAACCGCCCGGCTATCAGGGCAATCTGGCGGTGAAATCAATAATCTTTCAGACGGCCTATCCCTACCCTCGCCTGCTATGTCGCCTTGCAACCGGTTTACCAATGCAAAGCCATGTTGTCGCGGTGAATCAGCTCGTCTTCTATCACATAACCGAGAATGGCGGCGATGCGGCTTGACGGAGTCTGCAGGATTTTACCGATGTCGCTGCTGCTGTAGTTGACCAAACCGCGGGCGATTTCGCGGCCTTCGCCGTTGAGTATGGCGACGAGTTCGCCGCGATGAAAATGGCCGTCAACGCGCACGCAACCGACGGGCAGCAGGCTGGCGTGTTTTTCGGCGATGGCACGGGCGGCGCCGTCGTCGACAATCAGGCGGCCGCAAAGCTGCACATGGCCGAGCAGCCATTGTTTGCGGGCGCTGATGCGGCTGTGTTCGCTGGTAAACAGGGTGCCGATTGATTCGCCTTTTTTCAGGCGCACCAAAACGCCCGGCTCGTGGCCGCTGGCGACGACGGTGGCGGCACCGCTTAGGGCGGCGCGTTTGGCAGCCAGCACTTTGGTGTACATGCCGCCTGTGCCGACGGCGCTGCCTGCGCCGCCTGCCATGTGTTCCAAATCAGGGTGTTCGGCGGCAATACGGCTGATGAGCTGCGCTTGCGGGTTTTTGCGGGGATCGCTGTCGTAGAGGCCTTGTTGGTCGGTGAGGATGACCAGGGCATCGGCTTCTGCAAGATTGGTGACGAGTGCGCCGAGGGTATCGTTGTCGCCGAGCTTGATTTCGTCGGTGGTGACGGTATCGTTTTCGTTGATAATGGGTACGATGCCTTTGTCGAGCAGGGTGCGCAGGGTGCTGCGGGCATTGAGGTAGCGGGTGCGGTTGCTCAAGTCTTCGTGGGTGAGCAGGATCTGGGCGGTGTGGATGCCGTGCGGTTCGAAAGCGTTTTCATAAGCACGGGCGATGCTCATCTGCCCGACTGCGGCGGCGGCCTGCAATTCGTTGATGGCTTTCGGGCGCTTCGGCCAGCCCAGCCGTTTGATGCCTTCGGCAATGGCGCCGCTGGACACGAAAATCACTTGAGTGCCGTGTTGGCGCAATTGTGCGATTTGCGCCGCCCATTGGTTGAGTGCGGCTTGGTCGATGCCTTTGCCGCCTGCAGTAACAAGACTGGAGCCTACTTTGACGACCAGCAAACCGGCCTCGGCAAGGTTTTCAATGACTTTCTGCATATCGCGATTCCGTTTCAGACGGCCTCAATCTCCGTCTTGGGTGGATAATGGGATTGAGGTTATTGTTGGTGTTTGCTCTGCCAGAAATAGCGCCATACGAAAGCGGGAAAGGCGAAAATCAGATACAGGCAGGCTGCTGTGGCGTAAAATTCCCAATCTTGATTGTGCACGCTGCCTGCCCGCGCTTCAAGCAGATAAGCCAGCGCGCCGGTGGCGGCAAAACCGACGGCCAATTCGACAAGATGATGGCCGAAGTGTTTGCGCGCAAGCTTGACGATGCCGAACAGGCGTGTAGTCAGGAAAGGGGCATTGGCGAAAATCAGCGCCAACAGCAATAAAATATACATGGAAGCAGTCATAACAACTTTCAGGGGTAAACGGTCTTTCAGACGGCCTTTCTATTTATCGGGCCATGCTGAAATCTTGAGGCCGTCTGAAAAGGCGTGGGTAGGCTTTTCGATGGCTGTCGGGCATCGAGGCGGTCGGTATTGATAGTGGATTAGATTTGAATCAGGACAAGGCGGGGAGCCGCAGACAGTACACCTAGTACGGCAAGGCGAGCCAACGCTGTACTGGTTCAAATCTAATCCACTATATATGTCGGCTGCCCATTAGGCGCTGTTGCACATCATCCGCTATGGTAGCAAAAACGGCAACCCGCGTGGGCTGCCGTTGCCAATTTCTTTACCGGGTCAGAGTGTATTTTGCAACGCTTTTGCGCACCAGTCCATCACCCATTGCGGCATAATACCCCACAACAGCAACAACAAAGCATTTACCGACAAAATCACTTTGGCGGTCATATTGCTGCCAATCGGCTGCTCACTGACGGCTTTGTCGAAATACATGCTTTTCACCACGCGCAGGTAGTAGAACGCACCAATCAGCGACATCACCACGGCAAACACGGCAATCCAAATAAAGCCTTGCGACAGCAGCGCTTTAATCACGGCAAATTTGGCATAAAAGCCCATCAGCGGCGGGATACCTGCCATTGAGAACATGGCCAACAGCATCAGGAAAGCATACCAGGCATTGCGCTGGTTGAGTCCGGCCAAATCGCTGATGTCTTCGCATTCGAATGCTTCGTTAGACAACAGCATCAACACACCGAAGCCCACCAAGCCCATCACCACATAAGCAATGGCATAGTAAAGGCCGGCGGCAAAACCGATGGCGCCTGCCATAAACGCCAGCAACACAAAGCCCATATGGGAAATGGTGGAATAAGCCAGCATACGTTTGATATTGGTTTGCATGATGGCAGCCAAATTACCGACCAGCAGCGACGCTACGGCCAAAATCGCCAGCATCTGCGTCCAATCTGCAGCAATAGTGCCCAAACCGGTTACCAAAATGCGGAAAGCAAACACCACAGCGGCAATTTTCGGCAAGGTGCCGACCAAAGTGGCCACGGAAGTGGGCGCACCTTGATACACATCAGGCACCCACATGTGAAACGGCACGGCACCCAATTTAAATGCCACCGCCACCACGATAAACACCAAACCCAGCTTCAACAGCCATTCGTTGGCCTGGCCATCGTAAGCGCGCGCCAATACAGTAGCAAATTCCAATGAGCCGGTTGCGCCATATACCATAGAAATACCATATAGCAGCAGACCGGAAGCCAGCGCACCAAGCACGAAATATTTCAACGCAGCCTCGGCGGCAACAGCAGAATCACGGCGTAAGGCAATCATGGCATACAAGGCGAGCGACAGCAGCTCCAAACCGATATAGGCGGTGAGGAAATGACCGGCACTCACCATCACGCTCATGCCGACCAGCGCAAACAGCGACAAGGTGTAAAACTCGCCTTTGAAAATATCGCGGCTTTGGTTATACGGCTTACTGTATACGAGCAATGCAAACAGGCCGACATACATCACCATTTTTGCCAACTGCGACATACCGTCGGCAATATACATGCCGCTGAAAGCCGATGTGCTGTTGGGCGACCACACCGCCCATTGGGTAGCGGCCGTAATCACCAGCGTGAGCAGCGTCAACCAATGGGTAATATAGCGGTTTTTATCGCAAATCCACAAATCAGCCAACAATACAATGGCCAACGCCGAAAGCAAAACGATTTCAGGCATGGCGGAAATTAAGTTCAAATCAGTCCAGTTCATTCACACACCTCAAATTTTGCTTTGTGCCACTTGGGCGATCAAATCGTTGGCCGCCTGATGGATGACGCCGATAAAGGCCTGCGGATACAAACCCATACCCAATACGGCAATCGCCAGAATCGCCAGAATGGCAAACTCGCGGCAGTTGATATCCTGCATTTTTTCCACTTCCGGATTGGTAATGGCGCCGAAAATCACGCGCTTATACATCCACAAGGTGTAAGAAGCACCGTAAATCAAGGTCAGCGCAGCCAGCGCACCCACCCAGAAATTCACTTCCACCGCACCCATGATCACCATAAATTCGCCCACAAAGCCCGATGTGGCCGGTAGGCCGGCATTGGCCATGCCGAACAGCATCATAAAAGCGGCAAATTTCGGCATCACGTTTACCACGCCACCGTAATCGGCAATATTGCGCGTGTGCAGACGGTCATACATCACACCGATACACATAAACATCGCCGCCGACACAAAGCCATGCGAAATCATCTGGATAATCGCACCTTTCAAGGCCCAGTCATTCAAATAACCGCCGCTGAACAAAAACAGACCCAACGTCACAAAACCCATATGACTGATGGAAGAATAAGCCACTAGTTTTTTCATATCGGTCTGCACCAGAGCCACCATGCCGATATAAATCACCGCAATCAGGCTCAAGACAATAATCACCGGCGCGAAATAGCGTGAAGCATCGGGCAAAATCGGCAAGATAAAGCGCAAGAAACCGTACGCACCCACTTTCAAGGTAATCGCCGCCAGCACCATCGAACCGCCGGTCGGCGCTTCCACGTGGGCATCAGGCAGCCAGGTGTGTACCGGCCACATCGGCACTTTCACAGCGAAAGACAGGAAGAACGCGATAAACAGCAATTGCTGCACGCCCAGCGGAATCTGCTTCAGATTCTGGAAATCCACAATCGAAAAGCTGCCACCGGCCTGATAAGACAAATAAACCATCGCCACCAGCATCAGCAAAGAGCCGAGCAAGGTGTAGAGAAACAGTTTTACCGAAGCATACACACGGCGCGGGCCGCCCCACATACCGATAATCAGATACAGCGGAATCAGCATGCCTTCAAAGAACACGTAAAACAAAATCGCATCCTGCGCGGCAAACGCACCGTTAATCAAACCCGACATAATCAGGAATGCGGCCATGTATTGCGCCGGGCGCTTCTGAATCACCTGCCAACCGGCCAGCACCACCATCAGGGTGATGAAGCTGTTCAAAATCACCAGCAGCACCGAAATTCCATCTACGCCCAAAGCGTAGTTGATGTTGAGCACAGGAATCCAGCTGTGGAATTCAGTAAACTGATAGCCGCCGTTCAAGCGATCAAACTGCGTAAACAAAGGCAGCGTTACCAGAAAGCCGGCCAAAGCGCCGATAAAGGCCAGCACTCTGGCAATACCGGCACGGCTGTCGGAGCCGGTCGCCAACACCAGCACACCGGCTGCTATCGGCACCCAAATGGCCAAACTGAGTAAGTTATCAAACATATTCATAACCTGTTTATTCTAAAATTGAATTCCTGCATTAACCGGCAAACAAGCGCCAGAACGTCATGCCCACCAATACCAGCACACCGAATACCATGGCGGCTGCATAGGTATAGATAAAGCCGGTTTGCATTTTGCGCACTTGTGCGGCAATCGCACCCACCAATTTGGCAGAGCCGTTGACAATGCCGTTATCGATAATGGCGGTATCGCCCACTTTCCAGAAGAAATTACCCAATGCACGGGTGCCTTTGGCAAACACATTGAAGTAAATCACGTCGAGGAAGTATTTGTTATCCAGCAATTTGTAAACCGGGCTGAATGTTGAGGCGATTTTCGCGGGCAGATGCGGCGCTTTCACATACAGCACCCATGCCGTCAGCACGCCGGCAATCGCCAAATACAATACCGGCGTATGCAGACTGTGTGCCACCATCGCCAGCGGGCCGTGGAATTCTTCTTTCATGATTGCCATGGTCGGATGCGCTTCGGTATTAATGAAAATTGCATCTTTAAAGAAGTCGCCATACAGCAGCGGCTCGATGGCGATATAACCGATAATCACCGAAGGAATCGCCAACAGAATCAGCGGCAGCGTTACCACCCACGGGCTTTCATGCGGATTGTCATTTTTACCCAAGCCGTGATGGTGTCCATCGCCGTGATGGTCATCGTGATGCTCGGGCAATTCGCGCCATTTTTCTTTGCCGTGGAATACCATGAAATATTGGCGGAAAGCATAGAATGCAGTTACAAACACACTGGCCAACACGGCAAAGTAGGCAAAACCGCTACCCGGCAAGGTACTGGCGTGAGCCGCTTCGATAATCGAATCTTTGGAATAGAAACCTGAGAAAAACGGCGTACCGATCAAAGCCAGATTACCCAGCAACATGGTAATCCACGTAATCGGCATGTATTTTTTCAGATTACCCATATGGCGCATGTCTTGGTCGTGGTGCATACCGATAATGGCGCTACCGGCTGCCAAAAACAGCAAGGCTTTAAAGAAGGCGTGCGTCATTACGTGGAACATCGCAACCGAATAGGCCGAAACGCCCAAAGCCACCGTCATATAACCCAATTGCGACAGGGTAGAATAAGCCACCACGCGTTTAATGTCGTTTTGGATGGTGCCGAGAAAGCCCATAAACAAGGCGGTAATCGCACCAATCACCATAATCACGCTCAGCGCGGTGCTGCTCATTTCATACATCGGCGACATGCGCGACACCATAAACAAACCGGCAGTCACCATGGTTGCCGCGTGAATCAAGGCAGAAATCGGTGTCGGGCCTTCCATTGAATCCGGCAGCCACACATGCAGCGGAAATTGCGCCGACTTACCCATTGCGCCGACAAACAGCAGCAGACAGGTTACCGTCATCAACGACCATTCCACACCCGGGAACAATTGAATCGTGGCATTTTGCACATTCGGCAAATAAGCAAACACATCCGCATAACGCAGGCTGCCGCCGAAATAGGCCAATACCAAGCCGATGCCGAGCAGGAAACCGAAGTCACCGACGCGGTTTACCAAGAAGGCTTTCAGGTTGGCAAAAATAGCGCTTTCGCGTTTGAAATAGAAGCCGATCAGCAGATAAGACACCAAGCCCACCGCTTCCCAACCGAAGAAAAGCTGCACGAAATTATTGCTCATCACCAGCATCAGCATCGAAAAGGTAAACAGCGAAATGTAGCTGAAAAAGCGCTGATAACCGACTGCTTCATCTTTCATATAGCCGATGGTGTAGATATGCACCATCAGCGATACGCTGGTCACCACCACCATCATCATGGCAGTGAGACTGTCTACCAAAAAGCCGACTGAAAAATCCAAACCGCCCATGGTCAGCCAGGTATAGACGTTTTCATCGTAACGCACGCGGCTGCCGTTGATAAAACCGTACAGCACATAAGCCGACAACACAGCAGAAATCGCTACGCTGAGTATCGTTACCGTGTGTGCGCCTGCGCGACCGATTTTATTGCCAAACAACCCAGCCAGCAAAGAGCCGACGAGCGGTGCCAAGGCAATGGTCAGATATAAGCTCATATTATCCATTATTCTTATTCTCCCGATTAACCTTTAAGGCTGTCCAAATCGGCCACATTGATGGTACTGCGGTTACGGAACACCAATACCATAATAGCCAAACCGATGGCAGATTCCGCCGCGGCCACCGTCAACACGAAGAAGACAAAAATCTGACCGGCGGTATCGCCCAAATATTGAGAAAACGCGATAAAGTTGAAATTCACCGCCAACAACATCAATTCAATCGACATCAGCAGAATCAGCACGTTTTTACGGTTCATGAAAATACCCATGGCGCTGATGCCGAACAAAAGTGCGGCCAAAACCAAATAATGCGTAATGGTAATCATGCTTTGCCCTCACCTTCTTCTTGTTGGCCGTCTGAAACTTCTTCGCTTTCAGGCTGCTGCACCACCGGTGCCATTTTCACCAAGCGCATGCGACCCTCGTTGGGATTGACTTTAACTTGATCAGCCGGATTGATGCGGCGCGGGTTAAACGTTTTGCGGTGTACCAGCGCAATCGCCGCTACCATGCCCAACAACAACAACACCGCCGCCAATTCAAACGGCAACAAGTAAGTGGTATAAATTTGGCTGCCCAAATCACGGATATTGCTGTAATCAGCCGGAATATCCTGCATGGCACCGAAAGCGGCGAGATTGGTTTTCGGATTCATCAAAATCAAAATCAGCGCCACTGCCATCAATACGCCCACAATACCGGCCACAGGCGCATGCCGCCAAAAGCCGGCACGCATTTCTTCGATGTCGATATTGAGCATCATCACCACAAACAGGAACAGCACCATCACCGCACCCACATACACCACCACCAATACGATGCCGAGGAATTCAGCCTGCATCAGCATCCAAATCATGGCGCTGATACAGAAAGTAAGCACCAGATACAGCGCGGCGTGGACCGGGTTTTTTGAGGTAACGGTTTTCAGCGCACCAAACAACACAATGGCTGCCAACACATAAAACAGAATCAGAGAAAACGTCATTATTCCGCTCCTTAGCGATACGGCGCATCGGCTGCTTTGCGTTTGGCGATTTCGCTCTCATAGCGGTCGCCGATGGCCAGCAGCATCGGTTTGGTGTAGTGAAGATCACCGCGTTTTTCGCCGTGATATTCCAAAATATGCGTTTCCACAATCGCATCTACCGGGCAGGCTTCTTCACAAAAGCCGCAGAAAATGCATTTGGTCAAATCGATATCATAGCGGGTGGTGCGGCGCGTACCGTCTTCACGCTGCTCGGATTCGATATTGATGGCCAACGCCGGACAAACCGCTTCGCACAGTTTGCAGGCAATGCAGCGCTCTTCGCCGTTGGGATAACGACGCTGCGCATGCAGACCGCGGAAACGTACCGATTGCGGGGTTTTCTCTTCAGGAAAGTAAATCGTTTCTTTACGGGCGAAAAAGTTTTTGAGCGTGACACCCATCCCTTTAACCAATTCACCGAGCAAAAAGGTTTTGACTAAGTTTGTCATTTTTTCTCCTCCCTTATTTCCACAGAGACAAGGGTGAAATCATCCACAGGCCAAGCAGCACAATGCAGGCAAAGCCGACCGGAATCAAAATTTTCCAGCCCAAACGCATGATTTGGTCATAACGATAGCGCGGGAAAGTGGCACGAATCCACAAATAACCGTAGAGCACCATCGCCATTTTGATAAACATCCACACCGCACCCGAAGTGCCGATAAAGCCCCAGCTTTGCGGGAACGGCGACAGCCAGCCGCCCAAAAACATCAGCGCGGTCAATGCGGCAATCAGAATCATGAAAATGTATTCGGCCAAGAAAAACAGCGCGAATGCGAAACCGGAGTATTCCACATGGAAACCGGCCACGATTTCCGATTCGCCCTCGGCCACGTCAAACGGCGCGCGGTTGGTTT
>CAYVIS010000034.1:0-13838 GCA_964451565.1 uncultured Neisseria sp. | reverse complement strand
TTCACTATATTCCGAAATATGCGCCTCCTCCGTCATTCATCATTATCGGGCTTGACCCGATAATCCAGTCTGAGGCCGTCTGAAATATCGGTTATTCCTGTCACTCGACGGGCTGGATTGTCGGGTCAAGCCCGACAATGACGGAATATGTTTCAGACGGCCTTTCACCGTCGGCAAAATCTTTACAGCATTTAAAAGGTTCATTTGACTTGAATCAGTATATTTTGTGCTTAATATCCTTAAAATCGCTTCCACACTACCAAATGTTGATTTTTCGTTCATGCAAAAAATCACGCCCACTTTCCGATAAGGAGCCGATAAAGTGCCCAAAATACCTGAGCTGGTTTGCCCCGCAGGCAATCTTCCCGCCTTGAAAACCGCCGTCGACAGCGGCGCAGACACTGTTTACATGGGTTTGAAAGATGCCACCAACGCCCGCAATTTCCCCGGCCTCAATTTCGACATGAAATCCGCCGCCGAAGGCATCGCCTATGCCCATGCCCGCGGCCGCCATGTGTTGATGGCCATCAACACGTTTGCGCAGGCGGGGCAAGTGGCGCAATGGCAGAAAGCCGTCGATACCGCCGCCGGTTTGGGTGTCGACGCCATGATTGTTGCCGATCCGGCGCTGATGGATTATGCCTGCAAACGCCACCCCAATCTGCGCCTGCACATGTCGGTGCAGGGCTCGGCTACTAATTACGAAGCCATCAATCTGATGAAAGAATTGTTCGGCATCCGCCGCGTGGTGTTGCCGCGCGTGCTCACCATCGATCAGGTGAAACACGTTATCGACCACACCGATGTGGAAGTGGAAGTGTTCGGTTTCGGCAGTTTGTGTGTGATGGTGGAAGGCCGCTGCATTTTGTCGAGCTATGCCACCGGCGAATCGCCCAATATGCAGGGCGTGTGTTCGCCTGCCAAAGCCGTGCGCTGGGAGCAGCAGCCCGACAAAATGAACGTGCGCCTCAACCAAGTGCTCATCGACCAATTCAAGCCCGACGAGCCCGCGGGCTATCCCACGCTCTGCAAAGGCCGCTTCGAAATCAACGATGAAACTTATTACGCACTTGAAGAGCCCACCAGCTTGAATGTGCTCGAAATGCTGCCCGAGCTGATTAAAATCGGCGTGTCTGCCATCAAAATCGAAGGCCGCCAGCGCAGCCCGATGTACACCGCCCAAGTGACCAAAACCCTGCGTCAGGCGCTCGATGCCGCTGCTGCCGATCCCGCTGCCTACCAAGTTGCCCCTGCGTGGGATAAAGCGCTGGGCAAAGTATCCGAAGGCCACCAATCCACCCTCGGCGCCTACAGCCGCCCCTGGAAATAGGACACATCATGACAAGCCAAGATTTGAAACTTTCATTGGGGCCGGTATTGTTTTTCTGGCAGAAAGAAGCCCTGCTCGACTTTTACACCCAAATGCTCGATGCGCCGCTGGACACGGTGTATCTCGGCGAAGTGGTGTGTTCGCGCCGTCAGAAAATGCGTTTTACCGACTGGATGGGGCTGGCCGAAGACATGGCCGAAAGCGGCAAAGAGATTATTTTGTCGTCGCACGTGTTGCTCGAAAGCGAATCCGATTTGAAGCGCCTGCGTAAAATCGCCGAACAGGGCAAATTCAAAGTTGAAGTCAACGACATGGGCGCGGTGAAGCTTGCGCGCGAACACTGCATTCCGTTTGTGGCCGGTGCCAGCCTCAATATCTACAGCGAAGCCACGCTGAATGTGTTCCGCCAACTCGGCGCCTACCGCTGGATTGCCCCCGCCGAATTGAGCCGCGACAAAGTGGCCGCTATCGCCGCTACTGCCGACGGCCTTGAAACCGAGCTTTTCGCCTGGGGCAAAATCCCGTTGGCCTATTCCTCACGCTGCTTCACCGCCCGCCACTACAACCTCAACAAAGACAGCTGCGAATTCCGCTGCCTCGACCACGAGCACGGCATGACCATGAATACCCGCGAAGGCCAACCCTTCCTCACCGTCAACGGCATCCAAACCATGTCTTACGGCTGCCAAAGCCTGCTTGCCCACCATCAAGATGCCGCCGCCATCGGCGTTAACATGCTGCGCTTATCGCCGCAACTCACCGATATGCCGCGCATCATCGGATTGCACCGCGCCGTGCTCGACGGCCAAACCGACAGCGCTGCCGCACTCGCCGAACTCAAACAACTGGCCACCGGCACGCTGGTCGACGGCTATTGGCACGGCCAGCCCGGCATCGAAACCCTGAAGGAGGAATATTATGGCGCTGCCTGACATCACCTTGCCCGCGTGGCTCGGCAACATCGGAGCCAAACTGCCCGGCAAACCGCCCCGCTTCGCCCTCGTTTTGGCGCTCAACACCATGCTCGAGCGCGGCTTGCTGCCCGCCGACATGAGCCTGTTTGCCGGACGCAAATTCGAAATCGACGTGCTCGATGCCGGGATTAAAGTGCGCTTCAGCGCCACCGACAAAAAGTTTACCGACAGCAAATTCACCGGCACGCCCGATTTGCGCCTCGCCGCCAACGGCATCGACTTCATGCGCATGATTCTGCGTGAAGAAGATCCGGATACGCTGTTTTTCAACCGCAAGCTGCAAATCGAAGGCGACACCGAGCTCGGCCTCATCACCAAAAATCTGCTCGACAGCGTCGAATGGCCGTTCAGCCAATGGCTGCTCAACCGTCAAACCGATTGACCGGACTTCTGCAAACGATTCTTGCCGCGTCTGTATAAGAAAAAAACAAGGCCGTCTGAAAGCCGCATTCGCTTTCAGACGGCCATTTCGCAGGTGGCGTAGGCGCTGTTTACGATTTTATAGTGAATTAAATTTGAACCAGTACAGCGTTGGGTTCGCCTTGCCGTACTAGGTGTACTGTCTGCGGCTTCCCGCCTTGTCCTGATTCAAATTTAAGCTACTATAAACTGCCGACTGGATACCTGCTCTTTTCAGACGGCTTATGCTCAAATCGCTAAAATATTCATCTCACCGTTTCGTCAATCGGCCACGTCCCTATTGCTCATCCGTTTCTTCTTCAACCAATGCCACCACTTTAAAACCCGCGGCTTTATTGGGCTGAAAGTGCGCACTCACCACGCGCAACACATTATTTTTATCAATAGTAAACAAAGGCACTGCCTGTCTGTTATCTTGCTGAAACTGCTGATAATCATACGTTTCAGTTAAATTAACAATCTTGATTCGTGCGTTTTTCGCTATCATGTTTGCCAGCTTGCCATGAGTTATCTCCGTGCCGAACAACCATTTCGATGTCATGCTCTGCTGATTGCGCTGACGCTCGGGGCGTGCTTTTTCATCGGCCAGCAACAGGCGGTAAACATTCCGCTCACCGAATTCATGTCGGAAATACACCTCACTCAAGGTATTCAGCTCGCGGTCGGTGCTCATGGCAAACAAATGGCCGATGCCGATTAAATCCATATGCCGCTCGGCATGATCGGAAACCGGATTGCCGTAATACGTGCGCAATCCCTCCATGCGTGCTTTGGCGATGTTGGTATAGCTCGCATCCGCCACCACCACTTCGTAGCCCTGCCCTTTAATCGCATTGGCAATCATGCGCGCCACCGGGTTCGCCCCCACAATCAGCACACCGTTATTTGCCGGTTCGCGCACTTTCAAAATCGTGCCCACCGCTTTTGCACCCAAGCCCTGTATCAACACCGTGCCGATGATGATGATAAACACCAAAGGCACCAGCAATTCCACGCCCTGCAAATCTTGGTCTTGCAATCGGATGGCAAACAATGAGGAAATCGCCGCCGCCACAATCCCGCGCGGCCCCACCCAGCTGATCATCAGCTTCTCATTGGTTTTCAGATTAGTGCCCACCGCCGAAACCCACACCGCCAACGGCCGCGCGACAAACATCGCCACCAGCAACAACACCACACCGCTCATGCCCACCGCCGCCAGGCTCGCCAAATCCATGCGCGCCGCCAGCACGATAAACAGCATCGAAATCAGCAACACGGTAAGCGATTCATTAAATTCCAAAATATCTTCGCGCGGAAAACCTTTCCAGTTTGCCAGCGCCACCCCGAGCACCGTCACCGTAAGCAGGCCCGATTCATGCTCGATGTGGTTCGACAGCGAAAACAGCAGCAGCACATAAGCCAGTGTAAACACATTGCGCAAATATTCAGGAATCCAATAGCGCTTGATTAAAAATGCCAGCACCGCCGCCCCAACCAAACCGAGCGCCGCCGCCAGCAACACAATCTGGCCAAACAAATACAAAGGATTGCTGTGGCCGCCTGAAATAATGTATTCATACACCAACACCACCGCAATCGCACCGATCGGGTCGATGATGATGCCTTCCCATTTTAAAATATTGCTGATGTTTTTCTTCGGGCCGACGCTGCGCAACAGCGGCGCAATCACCGTAGGGCCGGTGACGCAAACCAATGCGCCAAACAACAGCGCCACTTTCGGATCCATATCAAATAATAAATACGCCGCCAGCGAAATCACCACAATCGTAATCACCACGCCGATGCTCACCAGATTCTGCACCATCCGGCCATGCTGTTTGATTTCGTGAAATTCCAGCGTGAGCGAGCCTTCAAACAGAATCACCGCCACGCCCAATGAAATAAACGGAAACAGCAAATCCCCCAGCACCGCATCAGGCTGGAAATAACCCAATACCGGGCCGATTAAAATACCGATTAACAATAAAAACAAAATAGAAGGCTGCTTCAAATACCAAGCCAGCCATTGCGCACCCATGCCCAAAGCCAGTACGCCAGAAAGTAATAGTGCCGTATCCATAATATTGTTGGAAATTTAGAAATAAGAAAGGATTGTGCCATAGATAGCCGCCCAACCCTAATCAATTCGGTCATTTTATAGTGGATTAGATTTGAATCAGGACAAGGCGGGGAGCCGCAGACAGTACACCGAGTACGGCAAAGCGAGCCAACGCTGTACTGGTTCAAATCTAATCCGCTATAACGGTTTGAATGTTTGGAGATGGGCAAAGGCCGTCTGAAACCGATTGGGCTTTCAGACGGCCTAAACTGTTACAACGCTTTATTTGGCGGCTTGATAAGTTTTGTCTGCTTCTTCAAACTTCTCAACCACACGTTGCGGCGCTTTGCCCAGCAGCGACACCACCACCACGGCGATGAAGCAGGCGATGAAGCCGGGCACGATTTCATACAGGCTGCTGCCGGTCGCTTTCCAAGCCACCACGGTAACCGCGCCGACAATCATGCCGGTCAGCGCACCGGCGGCGGTCATGCGTTTCCAAAACACCGACAAAATCACCACCGGGCCGAATGCCGCGCCGAAGCCTGCCCAAGCGTAAGACACCAAGCCCAATACTTTGCTTTCCGGGTCGGCGGCAATAATGATGGCAATCACCGCCACCGCCAACACCATCAGGCGGCCAATCCATACCAGCTCTTTTTGCGGCGCGTCGGGGCGCAGGAAGCCTTTGTAGAAATCTTCGGTAATCGCGCTGGAGCATACCAGCAATTGGCACGACAAGGTCGACATCACCGCCGCCAGAATCGCGCTCAAGATAATCCCGGCAATCCAAGGGTTAAACAGCAGCGTGGTCAAGGCAATGAAAATGCGCTCGTTGTTGCCGCCCAAAGCGTCGATTTGATCGGGATGCGCGCCGAAATAAGCGATACCGAAATAGCCCACCGCCACCGCGCCTGCCAAACACAAAACCATCCAAGTCATGCCGATGCGGCGCGCTTTCACCAGCGATTTCACGTTTTCCGCCGCCATAAAGCGCGCCAGAATGTGCGGCTGGCCGAAATAGCCCAAGCCCCACGCGGCGGTGGAAATAATGCCCATCAGCGTGGTGCCCGCAATCAGGCTGCCGTATTCCTTGCCGGTGGTCGCAGCCACGCCCTGAATGGCGGCGTTCATTTCATCCGCACCGCCCAGCGCCAGATACACCATAATCGGCGTTAGAATCAGCGCGAAAATCATCAGCGTCGCCTGCACGGTATCCGTCCAGCTCACCGCCAAGAAGCCGCCGATAAAGGTATAGGCAATGGTCGCACCCGCGCCGAGCCACATCGCCTGCGTGTAGGTGATGTCAAACAGGCTTTGAAACAGACGCGCACCGGCCACGATGCCGGACGAGCAGTAAATGGTGAAGAAAAACAGGATAATCGCCGCCGAAATCACTTTCATCAAGCGGCCTTCTGCGCCGAAACGGTGGAAGAAATAGTCCGGCAGCGTGAGCGCATTGTTGTTGTATTCGGTGTGCACACGCAAACGCCCGGCCACCAAGCGCCAGTTGAAATATGCGCCGATGGTGAGGCCGATGGCAATCCACGCCTCGCTCAGGCCGGTGGCATAAATTGCGCCGGGCAAGCCCATCAGCAGCCAGCCCGACATATCCGAAGCGCCTGCCGACAGAGCCGTTACAAAGCTGCCCAAGCTGCGGCCGCCGAGAATATAGTCGTCGAAACTGCGCGTTGAAAAATAAGCCGCCAAACCGATTAGCAGCACGGCAATGATGTAAATCGAGAAAGTGACATACATCGGGTTGAAGTTACCCATAAAGACCCCTGGTTTCCTGTTGATTAGGACCCCGCAGCTTGTTTCCCCGGCCTGAAGCGGCCGGCGGCTGCGGCATTTGTTTTTCTGTTGCGACAGATTGTCTACAAATCTGCCGACATTAATTTAACTCAAATGCTGCTTTTCAGTCAAGATTTGTTAAGCTGTGTTTATTGTCTGCCCGGGCGCTCAGCAAAACAAAAGGCCGTCTGAAACGTTTCAGACGGCCTTTGAACTTCAATCAGCCTAATCAGTTTTTGCCGCAGCAGGCTTTGTATTTCTTACCGCTGTTGCACGGGCAAGGGTCGTTGCGGCCAATTTTTCCGCCTTCGCGGCGCACGGTTTGCGGTTTGTTGATAATGCTCTGCCAATAGCGGTAGATGCCCAGCAGCGCGTGCGGCAAGTCACTTTCAAATTGCGTCAGCTCTTTTTCGGTAAAGGTGATGATGGTCTGGCCTTCGTCTTCTTCGTCGTAAATGCCGCCGAGCGCCATCACCGGATAAAACAGGTCTTCGAAATCATCGTCGCCGGCTTTTTCAAACCAGTCGGTCGGCACCACATCGAGCGCGTAAAGATAGGCGTTGCACCACGTGTAGTAATCGCTGCGCCCCTCGTCTTCATAAAGACACAATTCGGGCAGGCTGCCGGCGGCGAGCGTTTCGCGCATATCCGCCGCCCAGCTCAAAACCAGCGTTTCCACTTCTTTTCGTTCTTCCGTGCTGAAAAGCGCTTCATCACCCAAAATGTCGGGCAGCCATTCTGATGCATTGAGGCTGTCGGGGCCGGACAAAAGCGCCAGCATAAAGCCCTGCACTTCGTCGCAGCGCATGCTGTTGCCGGTATCGGCTTTGGGGTCGAGCAGCGCAACCAGACGGTTGCGGGCGGTTTCGTCAAAAGCTTGCAGTTGCATGTGTTTTCCTTAAGGTTTCAGACGGCTGGATAGTGAGCGGTAAATCGAAGCGGCTTGCGCCGAAAAGCAGCACAATACCACGGTTTCGATATCGGGGCATTGCGGCAGTGTATCACGCAGGCTTTGCAGGGCGATGACGGCGGCTTTGTCGGCGGGGTAGCCGTAAACGCCGGTGCTGATATTGGGGAACGCCATGCTGCGGATGCCGTGCGCCTGCGCGAGTTTGAGCGATTCGGCATAAGCGGCGGCCAGCAGCTCGGGCTCGCCTTGCCTGCCGCCGCGCCAAATCGGGCCGACGGTGTGAATCACATATTTCGCAGGCAGCCGATAGCCGCCGGTGATTTTTGCCTCACCGGTGCGGCAGCCGCCCAATGTACGGCATTCGGCCAACAAACCGCTGCCTGCCGCCGCATGAATCGCGCCATCAACCCCGCCGCCGCCCAACAAGGTTTCGTTGGCAGCGTTCACAACCGCATCGACGTTTAAAGTGGTGATATCGGCCACCACGATTTCGATTTCCGCCATGCTGCTTTCCTTTCAGACGGCTTCAGACAGGCGCTGGCGCATTTGTTCAAACAAACAAACCGTGGCCGCCATCGCTACATTCAGCGATTCGGTTGCGCCCGCCATCGGGATTTTCACGCTGCCGTCGACGCTGGCCAACAACGCCTCACTCACTCCGCTGCCTTCGTTGCCAAACACCCACGCTGCCGCGCCGCGCAAATCGAGCGCGTAGAGGCTGTGGTTATTATGCTCGGTGAGCGCAGTCGCCCACACGGTGTCGGCATAATCCGCGCGCCATTGCGGCAAATCAACGCGGGTGTGGAGCTTGAGCAGAAAATGCGCGCCCATTCCGGCACGCAACACTTTCGGCGACCACACGTCGGCGCTGTCGGCGCTCAATATAATCTCGGCCACACCCGCCGCCGCCGCGCTGCGCAAAACCGTGCCCACATTGCCGGGGTCTTGCACGCGCTCCAGCACCACGCAATCGCCCGCCTGCGGCGGCGCAGTTTCCTGCGGCAGCGCAATCAGCGTCATGATTTCTTCGGCTTCGGTGAGGCTGGTGATTTTCGCCAATGCCGCGCTGCTCACCAAAGTCAGCGCGTCTGCGGGCAGTTGCACCGTCAGCGCCGCCGTTTCCGCATGATCGGCTTTGCTTTCGGGAATGTAAACCTGCTCGGGCGCACCGCCGCTTTGCAGATAAGCCTGCAACAGATGCGCGCCTTCCAACACGGTTTGTCGGTGCGCGCGGCGGGCTTTGGCTTGGGAAAGCAGCTTGGCCAGATGCTTGAGCTGCTCGTTTTGGGCGGAGGTGATGTGTTTCATAAAGGATATTATAGCGTTCAGACGGCTATTTGTGCATACACCATCAAGATAGGCAATGGCCGTCTGAACACATTTTTTCAATCGCGCACGGTGCGCCAGAAATGCGCCAACGGGCCGTGCCCCTGCCCCAAGCGCCAATGTTGGCCGGCGGCAATCGCGCCGTGCAGATAGCTTTTGGCGGCGGCAACGGCAAAATTCAGGTTGCGCCGGTGCGGATAAAGTGCGGCAATGGCGGCGGCCAGCGTGCAGCCGGTGCCGTGGGTGTGGTCGGTGGGCACGCGTGCGTTAACGAAACATTGCGCCTCTGCCGTCTGCTGCACCAGCCAATCGCGCGCTTCGCTGCTGTCTGCCCAGTGGCCGCCTTTGAGCAGCGCGGCTTTGGCGCCTTTCGCCAGCAAAACCCGCCCCTGCGCCAGCATTTCGGTTTCGTCTTGCGCCTGCGTATGGCTCGTCAATTGCGCCAGTTCGCTCAAATTGGGCGTTACCACATCGGCCAGCGGCAGCAATTCTGCACACATCGCTTCCACGGTGTTTTCCAGCGCCAGCTTATCGCCCGAAGTAGCCACCAACACCGGGTCGAGCACCACAAACGGCACTTGGTATTCGCGCAAAGCGGCGGCGACGGTCTGAATGGTGGCGACATCGGGCAGCATACCGATTTTCACCGCATCGAAGCGGATGTCGTCAAACACCGAGCGGCATTGCGCGGCCACCATATCGGGCGGTACCACATGCACCGCCTGCACACCGAGCGTGTTTTGCGCCGTCACCGCGGTAATCACGCTGGCACCATACGCACCCAATGCGCCGAAAGTTTTCAAATCGGCCTGAATCCCCGCGCCGCCGCCGGAATCGGATCCGGCTATGGTGAGCACGCACGGGAAAGGTTTGGTTGCCTGCATAGTTTCTCCTGTTGTTTTTCAGACGGCTTTTGTTGCTTTTCAGGGCATGATGCCGTCTGAAGCACACATGCTTTCAGACGGCCTGAGGCTTTTGCAAAATACATCCTTTCTTGAAAATAGCCAATAAACCCGTCATTCCGGCGCAGGCCGGAATCCATTTTCCGCTTGAATCTGTTTTAAAATCAACAAATTGAATTTCGTTAGCTGGATTCCGGCCTGCGCCGGGGTAGCGTAGCGGACTTGCGCAGCTAATGACGGAATTGAGTGATTTGACGATGATTCATATAGTCATTTTGCAAAGGCCTCGGCCTTTATTTACATTTACGGTGCCAAGCGCTCTTTCCGCCATACGCCGTTTTCGAGGCGGTATTGGATGCGGTCGTGCAGGCGGCTGGGCCGTCCCTGCCAGAATTCGATGCGGTCGGGTATCACCACATAGCCGCCCCAATGCGGCGGGCGCGGCACGCTGACGGGGTGTTTCAAACCCACAGCGGCGGCGCGCTTAACCAACACGGCTTTATTGGCAATCACCGTGCTCTGCTCGCTCGCCCACGCACCGAGCCGGCTGGTATAAGGGCGGCTTTTAAAATATTCGTCGGAAGCGGCTTCATCAAGCTTTTCCACCCGCCCTTCCACGCGTACCTGCCGCTCCAGCTCCGGCCAGAAAAAGGTCAGCGCGGCAAACGGGTGTGCGGCCAGCGAACGGCCTTTGCGGCTCAGATAATTGCTGAAAAATACAAACCCCTGCGCGTTGACTTCTTTCAACAGCACCATGCGGCTGTTGGGGCGGCCGTCTTCGCCGACGGCGGCTACGTTCATGGCCGTCGGCTCGTTTACCTGCGCATGCATGGCTTCGTTCATCCAACGTTCAAACTCTTCCAGCGGGCTGTCGGCGCATTCGGCTTCGGAAAGCTCCCGTTTGCTGTAATCTTCGCGTATATCGTGCAAATCCATGATTTTTCCTCGATAAACCATTCCAATTCGTTAATAGCATAACCACGCGTGCCCCAATAATCAATAGGCCGTCTGAAAGCCTTTGATTATGCTGCTTTCAACAATCATTCCTATCCGCCGCCCGCAATAAAAACTATCGCCTGCAAACATTTTTTTCAATCGCCGTTTGCGTTATAATAGCGCGCTGAAACACATCCACCCCAAGACAACAATGCAACTCACCGCCATCGGCCTCAACCACCAAACCGCACCGCTCAGCATACGCGAAAAACTCGCGTTTGCCGCCGCCTCGTTGCCCGACGCCGTGCGCACGCTGGTGGCAAGCGAGGCCGCCAAAGAAGCAGTGATTTTGTCTACCTGCAACCGCACCGAGCTTTACTGCGTGGGCGATGCCGAGCGCATCATCGAATGGCTGGCCGAATACCACAATCTGCCTGCCGACGAAATCCGCCCCTATCTCTACACTTTGGGTTGCAGCGACACCATCCGCCATGCTTTCCGCGTGGCCTGCGGTTTGGATTCGATGGTATTGGGCGAACCGCAGATTCTCGGCCAAATCAAAGATGCCGTGCGTGTGGCGCAAGAGCAGGAAACCGTTGAAACCTGGCTCAACGCCCTCTTCCAGAAAACTTTCGCCGTGGCCAAAGAAGTGCGCACCGGCACTGCTGTGGGCGAAAACTCCGTTTCCATGGCCGCCGCTTCGGTGAAACTGGCCGAACAGATTTTCCCGTCGGTTGCCGATTTGAACGTTTTGTTTATCGGTGCGGGCGAAATGATTGAATTGGTGGCCACTTATTTCGCCGCCAAAAACCCCAAGCTGATGACCGTCGCCAACCGCACCCTGCCGCGCGCGCAAGAATTGTGCGAAAAGCTCGGCGTCAACGCCGAACCGCGCCTGCTCACCGACCTGCCCGCCATCCTCAGCGATTACGATGTGGTCGTTTCCTCCACCGCCAGCCAGTTGCCGCTGGTCGGCAAAGGCATGGTGGAACGCGCGCTGAAAAAACGCCAAAACCTGCCGATTTTTATGCTTGACTTGGCCGTGCCGCGCGACATCGAAGAAGAAGTGGAAGAGCTCAACGACGTTTACCTCTACACCGTCGACGACATGATGGGCATTGTCGAATCCGGCAAGGAAGCCCGCCAAAAAGCCGCCGCCGAAGCGGAAAACATGGTCGAAACCAAAGTGGCCGAGTTCATCGAATGGCAACGCAGCCGCCAAAGCGTGCCCCTTATCCGCGCCCTGCGCGACGAAGGCGAACGCGCCCGTCGCCATGTGCTCGAAAGCGCGATGAAGCAGCTGGCCAAAGGCACACCGCCGGAAGACGTGCTCGAACGGCTGTCGGTACAGCTCACCAACAAACTGCTGCACTCGCCCACGCGCACGCTCAACAAAGCCTCGTCACAAGATCGCAGTCTGGTTGATGCCGTTGCCCAGATTTATCATCTCGACCATCCCGATTCGGACGAACGTTAATCGATTGCAGAGGCCGTCTGAATTTCAGACGGCTTTTTGTTTTACGGTTTATTTTTTATTGTTTTATATTGTCATTGTTTCAGATGGCCGCAAATTTCTTTCGGATGCAAACCGGTTCAAAATAGGCAATCTTACCGGACAGGGCAATAAGGCCGTCTGAAAAGCGATACCCGTCAAAGCATACACCCCGCCAGCCCTGCCCATGCTACAATCTCCTCTATCTGCAACCACTTTTGCTTTATATGAATATTGTTGAAGCGCTGTTTCTTATCCTGCTTCTGATTCTTATCAGCGGCTTGGTTTCCTGTTCCGAGCTGGCGCTGGCCTCATCGCGCAAAATCAAATTGCAGGTGATGGGCAAAGAAGGCGATGTGCGGGCGCTGGATGTGTTGAAGATGCAGGAACAACCGGGCAGCTTTATCACGGTGGTGCAAATCGGCCTCAATGCAGTGGCGATTTTGGGCGGTATCATCGGCGAAGCGGCGGTACGGCCTTTTTTGCGGACGCTGCTCGGGCGCGTGACCGATGCCGGATGGGTGGCCGGAGCGTCTTCGCTGCTGTCGTTTTTCCTCATCACCGCCGTGTTTATCCTGTTTGCCGACCTGATGCCCAAACGCTTTGCCATGACCCAGCCCGAACGCGTGGCTGTGCGTGTGGTGCGGCCGATGATGCTGCTGATTTTCCTGCTCAAACCGTTTGTGTGGTTTTTCGACGGCATCGCCAACGTGATTTTCAAAGCCTTGCGCATTTCCACCGTGCGCACTGAGCAGCTCACTTCGGAAGACATTTACGCGGTGGTCGATGCTGGTGCGCAGGCAGGCGTGTTGAAACAGCAGGAACATTACCTGATTGAAAATATTTTCGACATGCAGGAGCGCACCGTCACCTCCACCATGACCGCGCGTGAAAACATTGCCTACTTCGACAAAAATGCCGCCATCGATGCCGTGCTCGCCGAAATGGAGCAAAAGCCGCACGCCAAATTTCTGGTCTGCAACGAGGGCGAGTTGGAAAAAGTCATCGGCTACATCGAATCGCACACGCTGCTCACGCTGTATTTGAAAGAGCAAGATATCAAGCTCACCGACCGGCGCGTGTTGCGCAAGGCGCTGTTTATCCCCGACACTTTATCGCTGTATGAAGTATTGGAAAGCTTTAAAAACGCCGGTGAAGATTTCGCCGTGGTAGTCAACGAATATGCGCTGGTTGTGGGTTTAGTCAGCCTGAAAGACGTGATGAGCATCGTGATGGGCGAACTGGTCGCCACTGAAGAAGAGCCGCAAATCATCCGCCGTAACGACACTTCCTGGCTGATTGAAGGCGCCGCGCCGCTGGAAGACGTGATGCGTGCGCTCGACATTATCGATTTTCCCAATTCGGAAAACTATGAAACCATCGGCGGCTTTATGATGTACACGCTGCGCAAAATCCCCAAACGCACGGATTTTGTATTATTTGACAAATACAAGTTTGAAATCATCGATACCGATAATCTGAAAATCGATCAGGTGTTGGTGTCGATTAACCCGGATGCCTTGGCCGGTGAGGCGGGTAAATCGGATTAAACCGCAGTCATGGTTCGGTGAACGGCCTCCCAAGTTTTGGATATAGTGGATTAGATTTGAACCAGTACAGCGTTGGCTCGCCTTGCCGTACTAGGTGTACTGTCTGCGGCTCCCCGCCTTGTCCTGATTCAAATCTAATCCACTATAATTTAAATTATTCAAA
>CAYVIS010000033.1:0-13857 GCA_964451565.1 uncultured Neisseria sp. | reverse complement strand
CAAAGCCATCATCATCATCAACCCGGCCGAGCCGCCGCTGATGATGCGCGACACCGTGCATTGCCTCACCGAGGGCGAGCCCGATCAGGCCGCCATCACCGAATCGGTGCAGCAGATGGTGGCCGAAGTGCAGAAATATGTGCCCGGCTACACGCTGGTCAACGGCCCGGTGTTCGACGGCAACAAAGTTTCGGTGTTTATGGAAGTGCGCGGCTTGGGCGATTTCCTGCCCGAATACGCGGGCAACCTCGACATCATGACCGCCGCCGCGCTGCGCACCGCCGAGATGTTTGCCGAAGAAGCCGCCCAAGGCCGTCTGAACCTGCCCGCACGCTAACGGGCACGAGGAGAACAACATGAATTTAAACGGAAAAAAAGTCACCCTGCACGACATGAGCCTGCGCGACGGCATGCACGCCAAGCGCCATCAGATTTCGCTGGATCAAATGGTGGCCGTGGCCACCGGCTTGGATGAAGCGGGCATGCCGCTGATTGAAGTTACCCACGGCGACGGCCTCGGCGGCGCTTCGCTCAACTATGGCTTCCCCGCCCACAGCGATGAAGCATACCTCGGCGCGGTGATTCCGAAAATGAAGCAGGCCAAAGTATCCGCCCTGCTGCTGCCCGGCATCGGCACGGTAGACCATTTGCTGATGGCCAAAGAATTGGGCGTGTCGTGCATCCGCGTGGCCACCCACTGCACCGAAGCCGATGTGTCGCAGCAACACATCGCCAAGTCGGCCGATTTGGGGCTCGACACCGTCGGCTTCCTGATGATGGCGCACATGGCGCCGCCGGAAAAAATCATCGAGCAGGCACGGCTGATGGAAGGTTATGGCGCCAACTGCATTTATTGCACCGATTCGGCGGGCTACATGCTGCCCGAAGAAGTGAGCCAAAAAATCGGCGCGCTGCGCCAAGCGCTCAAACCCGAAACCGAAATCGGCTTCCACGGCCACCACAACCTCGGCATGGGCATCGCCAATTCGCTGGCCGCCATCGAAGCCGGTGCCGCCCGAATTGACGGCTCGGTGGCCGGGCTGGGCGCAGGCGCGGGCAACACGCCGCTGGAAGTGTTTGTGGCCGTGCTTCAGCGCATGGGTGTTGATCACGGCATCGACCTCTACAAAATCATGGACGTGGCCGAAGACATCGTGGTGCCGCTGATGGATCACCCCATCCGCGTCGACCGCAACGCCCTCACCCTGGGCTATGCCGGCGTGTATTCCTCATTCCTCCTGTTTGCCAAACGCGCCGAAGCCAAATACGGCGTGTCCGCCCGCGATATTTTGGTCGAGCTGGGGCGGCGCGGCACCGTCGGCGGCCAGGAAGACATGATTGAAGATTTGGCGCTGACCATGAGCAAACAACAAGGAGCAACCGCATGAGCACATTAAGCAAACCGCAAATCGAAGCGCTGGCCGAGCATCTGGAAAATGCCGAGCTGCAAGCCTATGAAGTGACCAAAATCACCGACGATTACCCCGACATGGATTATGAAGACGCCTTCGACATCCAATGGGAAATCCGCCGCCGCAAAGAAGCGCGCGGCCACAAAATCACCGGCATGAAAATGGGGCTGACCTCATGGGCGAAGATGAGCCAAATGGGCGTGGAGCATCCCTGCTACGGCTTTCTGGCCGACTACTTCAGCGTTCCTGAAGGTGCGGCGGTGAAACACGACGAACTGATCCACCCCAAAATCGAAGCCGAGCTGGCGTTTGTGACCAAAGCCGACCTCAAAGGCCCCGGCTGCCACATCGGCGACGTGTTGGCCGCCACCGATTTCGTGCTGCCCGCGATTGAAGTGATCGACTCACGCTACAAAGATTTCAAATTCGACCTGAAATCGGTGATTGCCGACAACTCTTCCTCCAGCCGCTTCATCACCGGCGGCTGCGCCAAACCTGTTTCCGAATTGGATTTGAAAACGCTGGGCGTGGTGATGGAAATCAACGGCAAAGTGGTGCAGACCGGCGCGGGCGCAGCGGTGCTCGGCCATCCCGCCGCCTCTGTGGCCATGCTCGCCAACATGCTGGCCGAGCGCGGCGAATATCTGCCCGCCGGTTCTTTCGTGATGATCGGTGCGATTACCGCCGCCGTACAGGTGGAAAAAGGCGATTCATTTTGCGTGCATTTCCAAGATCTGGGCAGCATCAGCGGCCGTTTTGAATAAGTTTACCGAGAAAAGGAGCGCAACCATGCCGATAGTACAAGTCAACATGATGGAAGGCCGCAGCGACGAGCAGAAAGAAGCCGTCATCCGCGAAATCACCGAAGCGCTGGTGCGCGCTGTAGACGCACCGAGAGAATCCGTGCGCGTGCTGATCAACGAAATGCCCAAACAGCATTTCGGCATCGGCGGCGTGTCGGCACAGAAGCTGGGGAAATAGATCGTTTTGATGGGTTTACACCCAGCCTACGTCCCTACTTGAGGCCGTCTGAAACATTTCGGGCTTTAACCACCTCATCCCCTCTCCCGTGGGAGAGGGCTAGGGAGAGGACAACAAGCCGCCAGGCTTGTCCCCCCAACAAAAAATCAAAAGCCAAAGGAGAGCCGCCATGTGTTACCACGTTTGCATCAAAACGCACCAACAGGCGCCTGAATGCGCCGACAAAATCGACGTTGCCGAAGGCCAAAGCCTGCTGGCCGCATCCGCGCAGCACAACGGCGGCAGCATCAAAGTCGGCTGTCGCGGCGGCGGCTGCGGCGTGTGCTGGGTGAAAATCCTGTCCGGCAACTACCGCAAAAAAGCCATGAGCAAAACCCATATCAACGAGCAAGACCTGGCTTCAGGCGTGGTGTTGGCCTGCCGGGTGTTTCCCGAAAGCGATATGGAAATCGTGCCGGAGCAACCGGCCAAACCCTACAACCCGTTTGAACAAACTCGGGTGGGATAACAAACCAGAAAGAGGAGAAGCAAAATGAGAAAAGGTGTTATGCGTCCCGGCCATGTGCAAATCCGTGTGCTGGATATGGAAGAAGCCGTCAAACATTACCGCGATTTGGTCGGCCTGATCGATATCGGCAGTGATGAAGAAGGCCGCCATTATTTCAAAGGCTGGACTGAAGTCGACCGCTTTTCGGTGGTGTTGCGCCAAGCCGACGATGCGGGCATGGACTTTATGGCGTTTAAAGTGGTGGACGACGCCACGCTGGGCAAGCTGCGGCAAGAGCTGGTCGACTTCGGCGGCCTCAACGTCGAAGACATCGCCGCGGGCGAATTGGCAGGTTGCGGCAAACGCGTGCGCTTTACCGCCCCTTCCGGCCATGTGTTTGAGCTGTTTGCCGAAAAAGAGCAAACCGACCGCTACGGCATCGGCAGCCACAACCCCGAAGCCTGGCCGCGAGACCTCACCGGCATGAAAGCCGTGCGCTTCGACCACTGCCTGCTTTATGGCGACGAGCTGGCCAAAACCTTTGACGTATTCAACCGCATCCTCGGCTTCGATCTGGCCGAGCAAGTGGTCACCCCCGACGGCGAAAAAATCGCCTACTTCCTCAGCACCTCGATGAAAGCCCACGACGTCGCCTTCATCAAACACGTTGAAAAAGGCAAATTCCACCACGCCTCATTCCTGCTCGACAGCTGGCAGGATGTGCTGATGGCGGCGGATTTGATTTCCATGACCGACACCCCCATCGACATCGGCCCCACCCGCCACGGCCTCACCCAAGGGCAGACGATTTACTTTTTCGACCCCTCCGGCAACCGCAACGAAGTGTTTGCAGGCGGCGGCTACCGCTACCAAGACCACCCCACCATCACTTGGGACGCCGAACAACTGGGCAAAGCGATTTTCTACCACGACCGCGAGCTCAACGAACGCTTCCTGACCGTGTTGACCTGATGTTTCAACATCCCCCGACAAACCCTTTCAGACAGGCATACCCGTTTTTCAAAGTCTGAGACTTTTGCAAAATAACCTTGCGTCGCTCCTGCGCAGGCAGGAGCCCAGCGCTGAAGCCTAGCTTCAGTTGCCGGGCAAACAGCAGCCATTAAAATCAAACTTCAGCTTATTGATTTTATAGAAAAATGCTTATTTGCAGAAATATGCCGAACAAGCAAAGCTTTGCTTTGCCCTAGGCTCCTGCCTACGCAGGAGCGACGCAACAACCGTAGGTTGGGTTAGGCGCAGCCGTGCCCCAACAAACCTTTCAGACAGGCATACCCATTTCCACAAAGCCTGTCTGAAAACCCACAACCACATAACGAGACCACACCATGAAAGAATTCAAACATTTTATCAATGGCGAATACGTCGGCTCCGCCAGCGGCAAAACCTTTGAAAACCGCAACCCAGTCGACAACAGCCTCATCGGCCACATCCACGAAGGCGGCCAAGCCGAAGTCGATGCCGCCGTGGCTGCCGCCCGTGCCGCCCTCAAAGGCCCGTGGGGCAAGCTTACCCAAGCCGAGCGTATCGCGCTGCTCAACAAAGTTGCCGACCGCATCAACGAGCGCTTCGACGAATTTCTCGACGCCGAATGCCGCGACACCGGCAAACCACGCAAAATGGCCGCCCACATCGACATCCCGCGCGGCGCGGCCAACTTCAAAGCCTTTTCCGAAACCCTGGCCAACCACCCCACCGAATCCTTCCGCCTCGATACCCCCGACGGCCAAGGCGCAATCAACATCGGCCACCGCACCCCCAAAGGCGTGGTTGCCGTCATCGCCCCGTGGAACCTGCCGCTTTTGCTGATGACTTGGAAAGTCGGCCCCGCGCTCGCCTGCGGCAACACCGTGGTCGTGAAGCCGTCTGAAGAAACCCCCGCCACCACCACCCTGCTGGGCGAAGTGATGAACGAATGCGGCGTGCCGTCCGGCGTGTTCAACGTCGTGCACGGCTTCGGCCCCGATTCCGCCGGCGCCTTCCTCACCGCGCATCCCGGCATCGACGCCATCACCTTCACCGGAGAAACCCGCACCGGCGAAATCATCATGAAAGCCGCCGCCGTCGGCCTGCGCAATATCTCCATGGAATGTGGCGGCAAAAACCCCGCCATCGTGTTCGCCGACTGCGACCTCGAAAAAGCTGTTGAAGGCACCATGCGCTCCGCCTTCGTCAACTGCGGCCAAGTCTGCCTCGGCACCGAACGCGTGTATGTCGAACGCCCCTTGTTCGACAACTTCGTGCGCCGCATGAAAGAAGAAACCGCCAAGCTCAAACCCGGCCGCCCCGACGACCCCGAAGCCAACTTCGGCCCCCTCGTCAGCCTCGAACACCGCAAAAAAGTGCTCTCCTATTACCAACTGGCCGCCGAAGAAGGCGCCACCGTCGAAATCGGCGGCGGCGTACCCGACATGGGCGAAGCCCTCAACGAGGGCGCCTGGATCGAGCCGACCATCTGGACCGGCCTGCCCGACACCGCCCGCGCCGTGCGCGAAGAAATCTTCGGCCCCTGCTGCCACATCCGCCCATTTGACAGCGAAGAAGAAGCCATTGCGCTGGCAAACGACACCGACTACGGCCTCGCCGCCGCCATCTGGACCGAAAACAGCAGCCGCGCCGTGCGCGTGGCCGAGCAGATGGAAGCAGGCATCGTGTGGGTGAACAGCTGGTTTTTGCGCGACCTGCGCACCGCCTTCGGTGGCGCCAAACAATCCGGCATCGGTCGCGAAGGCGGCGTGCACGGATTGGAGTTTTACACCGAGCTGAAAAATATCTGTATCAAGATGTGAAGCGGCGGGGTGACAGATAAGGAAAAAGGCCGTCTGAAAGATTGAGCGACAACCCGACCCGCCTGAAGCCCCTTTTCAGACAGGCTCTATAAGTAGGATGGGTGTAAACCCATCAAAAACAGTCACGATGGCGGAAATGATGGGTTTACACCCATCCTACGCAGGCTGAGGCCTGAAACGTTTCAGACGGCCTGTAACCTAATCCCCTCTCCCGAGGGAGAGGGTTAGAGCCTGCCCCGTACTTGATACGGGGGAGAGGGCGGCAACCCGCAGGGTTGCTTTACCCACTCCGCACAACCCATACACCAACAACAACCCAGCCCGTCTGAAACCCTTTTTCAGACAGGCTCTAAAGGAGAAACCCCATGACCCAAGACGACATCCGCCGTTACGGCCACATGCTCTACACCGCCATGCAAACACGCCAAGCCATCCGCCCGCTCACCGAGCAAGCGCCCGACATCAGCATCGACGATGCCTACCACATCTCGCTCGCTTTCCTGCAACACCGCCTTGACGCGGGCGAAAAAATCATCGGCAAAAAAATCGGCCTCACTTCCCACGCCGTGCAAAGCATGCTCAAAGTCGACCAACCCGATTTCGGCTACCTCACCGACAAAATGGTGTTCAGCCAAGGGCAAGACATGCCCGTCAGCCAAACCCTGATGCAGCCGCGCGCCGAGGGCGAAATCGCCTTCGTGCTCAAAAAAGACCTCACCGGCCCCGGCATCAGCGCCGCCGACGTGCTGGCCGCCACCGAATGCGTGATGCCCTGTTTTGAAGTGGTCGACTCACGCATCGAAAACTGGCAGATCAAAATTCAAGACACCGTGGCCGACAACGCCTCCTGCGGCCTCTTAATCCTCGGCGACACCGCCGTCAGCCCGCGCCAAGTCGATTTGCGTACCTGCGGCATGGTGGTGGAAAAAAACGGCAAAATCATCAGCACCGGCGCCGGTGCCGCCGCGCTCGGCAGCCCCGTCAACTGCGTCGCCTGGCTGGCCAACACCCTCGGCCGCTTCGGCATCCCGCTCAAAGCCGGCGAAGTGATTCTCTCCGGCGCACTGGTACCGCTCGAAAGCGTGGCCGCGGGCGATTTCATGTCCGTCTCCATCGGCGGCATCGGCAGCGCTTCAGTTCGCTTTACCTGATGTTCAGACAGGCTTCGGCCTTTGCGCATGCGCAATGGTTTTTTCTGTTGAAGCTAACCAATAGGCCTGTCATTCCGGCGCAGCCCACAACAGAGCACAGGCGACTTCACCACGATATACCCACCGTTTCACCCCACAACACAATAACACACCCAGGAGAAAACCCATGAACCCCACCATCCGCACCCTCCCCACCCTCACCCTGCTGGCCTTGGCCGCACAGGCCTATGCCACCGAAGGCGGCGCCTCCATCTATCCGCACGGCGTCGAAGGCTACATGGCCGGCGCGCTGCCGCCGCCCGGCGTTTACGGCATGGTATACGGCCAACACTACCACGCAAGCCGTCTGAACGACCACAACGGCCACAACCTCAACGTACCCAACTTCAGCCTCACCGCCAACGTCGTTGCCCCACGTCTGATTTGGGTAACGCCGAAAAAAGTGCTTGGCGGCGATTTGGCGCTGCACACCATCGTACCGCTGGTTAACCTCGACGTTGAAGCCGGCAACCGCAGCCAAAGCAAAACCGGCCTTGGCGACATCACCGTCGGCGCCGCGCTGGGCTACCACCACAGCGACAAACTGCACAGCATCGCCGCCCTCGACGTCTACCTGCCCACCGGCCGCTACGACAAAAACGACCTCGCCAACATCGGCACCAACCACTACGCCGTCGAGCCCGTGTATGCCGTCAGCTATGTGCAGCCCAAAGGCTTCGTGGCCGACGCCAAAATGGGCTACATCTTTAACCAGCGCAACAAAGACACCGACTACACCAGCGGCGACGAGCTGCACGCCGACTATTCCGCCGGCTGGGCATTCGGCAACGGTTGGACCGCAGGCATCGGCGGCTACGCGCTGCAACAAACCACCAACGACAAACAAAACGGCGAAAAAATCGCCAACAGCAAAGCCCGCGCCTTCGCCATCGGCCCCTCGGTGAAATACGACAGCGGCAAAGGCTGGTTTGCCAGCCTGAAATGGCAGAAAGAAATCGTGGCCGAAAACCGCCCCGAAGGCAACGCCGTGTGGCTGAAAGCAGTGTTTCCGCTAGCAATGAAGCGTTAACGCTGCGTGATTTTGTGGCAAACAGCAAAAAGCCGTCTGAAACCAATTTTCATGGTTTCAGACGGCCTTCTGCTGATTCAACTATTTCAGTCAATCCCACCAAACTCTACCAGCGAAATGTGCATATCATGAGCATTCGCTGTATTGGTAAGTGACACAACCTAAGCAAACCATCGGGCACACAGGCGCAGAATAGGATCAAACTCATCGCTCAACTAAAAAGCCGTCTGAAACCTTTCAGACGGCTTTTAAACGTTACCTGCACCAGCAAATTAACAACGTGCGGCGCTATACGTCAATCCCCGTCCACGCTTTGCCTTTCACCGGCGGCAGCCACGCGGCGGCGCCTTCCAGGCTCATCTGCCACATCAGGCTCGGCAGTTGGTAGTCGGCGGCGCTTTTTTCGGGATCGATTTCGGTTTCGATGCTGCCGCTCTCGCCGTTTTGCAGGCGGCGGCCGAGGTCGGGGTTGAGCAGCAGGGTTTTGCCCATTGCCACAAATTCCGCCCAACCGCTTTCCAGCGCGCGGGCGGCGTCTTCGAGGGTGTTGAGGTTGCCCACGCCGATTAGCGGCACGCGGCCGTTGACGTGCTCGTGCACCATCTGCATGCGGCTTTTTTCATCATCACCGCCGCGGCGCGAGTGGCGGAAGAAATTCCATTGCGACATGTGCAGATAGTGAATCGGTGTTTCCAGCAGCGCATCCACCAGCGCCAGCGTATCGGCCATAGTCAGGCCTTTTTCGCTCGGCTCTTCCGGCGAGAAGCGGTAGCCGATGAGGAAATCGGGGCGGTTTTGCTGCGCCACGGCATCGCTGATGGCTTTCACGACGGCCAGCGGGAAACGCAGACGGTTTTCGAGGCTGCCGCCCCATTCGTCGCTGCGGTGGTTGCTGCGCGGCGAGTAGAATTGTTGCAGCAGATAGCCGTTGGCGCCGTGCACTTCCACGCCGTCGAATCCGGCTTCCACTGCCAGCGCGGCGGCGCGGCCGAAAGCTGCGATGATTTCCTGCGCTTCGTCGCCGCTCATTTCGCGCGCGCGTTTGTTGGTGCTGGCGCTGACGATGTCCGCGCCGCCGGTGAGGTCGCTCAGGGCTTGGTCGCCGCCGTGGTGCAGCTGCAAAATGGCCAACGCGCCCTGCGCCTTGATGGTGTCGGCCACTTTTTTGAGGCTGCCCAAATCGCGCTCGCCGATGGCGTTGGGTTGGCCGGGGAAAGCGCGGGCGCTGGGGATGACGGCGGTGGCGGCGGTAATAAACATGCCCATGCCCTCGGCACGCGGGTGGATAAAGGCCAATTCTTCATCGGTGGTTTGGCCTTGCGGGTCGGAAGCGAGGTGCGTCATCGGCGCTACGGTCAGGCGGTTGCGCACTTGCACGCCGTTGGCAAAGGTATAGGGTTGCAAAAGCGGTTGAAACAAAGGGTTCATCGGTTGGCTCCTCGGTGTCGTCAATCAAATCGTCGAACCCATACTACACCAGCCGCCGCCGCATTGCCATCTTGCCGCTTCAGGCCGTCTGAAAAATCCGCGCTCATCAAGGCAGCAGGGCGCGCACAGCGGCAGCCACATCGGGCGCTTGTGCGATGGCGGAAATCACCGCTACGCCGTCGGCACCGGCGGCACGGATTTCAGGCGCACTGCCCGCGTCGATGCCGCCGATGGCCACCAACGGCATGTTGATGCCCTCGGCGCGGATTCGGCGGATAAAATCGATGCCCACCGACGCGGCGGCATCCGGTTTGGATTGGGTGGCAAACACCGGCCCGGCGGCGAAATAATCCGCACCGCCCGTTGTGCTGCTGTGGCGGATATGCGCGGGACTGTTGTTGGAAATACCGAGAAACAGTTTGCCTCTGCACAAGGCGGCGGCTTCGGCGAGCGGCATATCGCTGTGGCCGATGTGCACGCCGTCTGCGCCAACGGCCAATGCGGCATGAACGTCGTTATTCAACACAAACGGCACGTCATAATCGCGGCACAAATCACGGCAGGCATAGGCGAGTGCGCGAATTTCGGCGGCATCCGCCAGCGCGTGTGCGCCTTTTTCACGCAATTGGAAACAGCTGATGCCGTTTTGCAGCGCGGTTTCCAGCGTGGTGAGCAGATTGCGCTGCGGAGTGTCGTTGAGATGGCGGCAGTCTTGCGTGCCGGCAACGAAATAGAGCTGCAAAATATTTTTGTCGAACATGGTTTTTCCTTTTCAATATTCGGCGCTGTGCCAAAACGGCTGGCCGACGGTGGGCGTGCTGGCGCGGGTGTGGCTGCTCGGCGGCATCGGTTCGGCCTCATAAGCCGCCCGCCCGGCCGCCACGGCCAGCGCGAAGGCTTCGGCCATTTTAACTGGGTAGCCGCTGCGCGCTACGGCGCTGTTGAGCAACACGCCGTCAAACCCCCATTCCATCACCTGCGCCGCGTGCGAGGGCAGCCCCAGCCCGGCATCGACAATCATCGGCGTGTCGGACAGACGCTCGCGCAACACGCGCAGGGCGTATTCGTGCACAATCCCCAGCCCCGTACCGATGGGCGCCGCCCACGGCATCAGCGCTTGGCAGCCCGCGTCGAGCAGGCGTTGGCAGACAATCAAATCTTCGGTGCAGTAAGGCAGCACTTTGAAGCCGTCGTCTGCCAACAGGCGCGCGGCTTCCACCAGTTGAAACACATCGGGCTGCAAAGTGTCGTCGTTGCCGATCAGCTCCAGTTTAATCCAATCGGTGTCAAACACCTCGCGCGCCATCTGCGCCGTGGCCACCGCTTCCTGCACACTCAGGCAGCCTGCGGTATTCGGCAGCACCGGTATGCCCCACTCGCGCAGCCATGCCCACAAGCCCTCGCCGTGAGCGGCATCCAGCGCACCCTGACGACGCAGCGCCACGGTAATCATCGCCGGTTTGGCCGTCTGAACGGCTTGGTTCAGCGTTTCCATTGTGGGATAAGCCGCCGTGCCGAGCAGCAGGCGGGAAGGGAACGTTTCGTGATAAAGAGTGAGTGGAGGCATGGGTTTTCCTTCGCTGGTCATCATAATGCGGGCAGAGTGAGGCCGTCTGAAACGCCCTAACCGCCCACCACCGGGCGCACGATTTCCACCGCGTCGCCCTCCTGCAACACCGTATCGGCATAGCGGCTTTTGGGTACAAACACGGTGTTCACCGCCACGGCAAACGGCGGCTCAGGGCGGCGCTCGTCGAGCAGGCTGCTCAAGAGGCCGTCTGAACATTCGGCGCTTTGGCCGTTAATCACAATCTGCATGCTTGCTCCTTATTGATAAACAACCGGCATACCGTCGGCGCTTTCGGGCAGCGCTGCGCCATTCAAGGCCGTCTGAACCAAATCCAGCGCAGCTTCGGCCACGGCCGGGGCAATCATGAAGCCGTGGCGGAACAGGCCGTTTAACGACAGCAGGCGGCGCTCGGGCTGCCAGCGGATTTCGGGGTTTTCATGATTCAAAGTCGGACGCAAGCCGCTGGCGGTTTCGAGTACGCGCGCTTCGCCGAAAGCCGGGCAAACAGCATACAGCGCCGAAAACAGCTCCAACACGCCGCGCACCGACACCGGGCTGCTGTCTTCACTTTCAAGCTGGGTTGCGCCGATTACAAACACCTGCGCCTCTTTCGGGCAGATATACAGCGGATAGCGCGGATGCAGCAGCCGCACCGGCCGCGTGAGCCGCACTTCGGGCGCATACACCCGCGCCACTTCGCCGCGGACGCCGCGCAGACGGCTGCCGGGTGCGCTGTTCCAATCGTTTTTCGCCGCCACACCACGACAGTCGATCACAATCCCGGCCTGCGCCCGCGCCTCATCAGGCGTAACACTGTGGCCGAAGCAGCATTGCGCCCCGGCGGCTTCGGCGGCTTCCGCCAGCGCCAGCAGCGTTTGACGGTTGTCGAGCTGGCCTTCCTGCGGCAGCAGCAGGCCGCGCCGGAAGCGCCCGGCCAATTGCGGCTCGTGGGCGGCAATATCGGCTGCCTGCCATTCCTGCCACACCTGTTGCTGCGGGTGCGCCTGTTGCACATGCCGTCTGAAACTTTCGGCCAGCGCCGCATCTTGCCCGTGCCACACCATCAGGCTGCCCTGCTGTTGGAAAAACACCTTTTGCGGCCAACGGGTAAGATAATCCTTCCACAACGGCAGGCTTTGATAGCCCAAACGCGTCACCAGCGGCGTGGCGGCCACCGCTTCGGCGCTCGGCGCCAACATGGCCGCAGCCACATAAGCGGCGCTTTGTTCGCCCGCACGCGAAGCGGCCTCATGCAGAATCACCGACACGCCGCTTTCGGCCAGCCGCCAAGCCAACAGCCGTCCGAGCAGGCCGCCGCCAATAATCGCAGCATCATAGGTTTTCATGGTCTGTTCCTCAACTGTAAATCTTCGCACCCTGCCCGACAAATTCCACTGCTTTTTCCTGCATGCCTTTTTGTGCGGCGGCGTAATCGCGCACTTCTTGGGTGATTTTCATCGAGCAGAATTTGGGGCCGCACATCGAGCAGAAATGGGCGATTTTCGCGCCTTCGGCAGGCAGGGTTTGGTCGTGGTAGCTTTCGGCGCGCTCGGGGTCGAGGCCGAGGCGGAATTGGTCGCGCCAGCGGAATTCGAAACGCGCTTTGGATAAGGCATTGTCGCGCAGTTGTGCGCCCGGCCAGCCTTTGGCCAAATCGGCGGCGTGGGCGGCGATGCGGTAGGTGATGATGCCGGTGCGTACGTCTTCTTTATCGGGCAAACCCAAATGCTCTTTCGGGGTAACGTAACAAAGCATGGCGGTGCCGTACCAGCCGATGTTGGCCGCGCCGATGCCGGAAGTGATGTGGTCGTAGCCGGGGGCGATGTCGGTCACCAACGGGCCCAAAGTGTAAAACGGCGCTTCAAAGCAGTGTTGCAGCTCCTCGGTCATGTTTTGTTTCACCCGTTGCAGCGGCACATGGCCGGGGCCTTCAATCATCACCTGCACATCGTGTTGCCAGGCTTTGGTGGTGAGTTCGCCCAGCGTGTGCAATTCGCCGAACTGCGCTTCGTCGTTGGCATCGGCAATGCAGCCGGGGCGCAGGCCGTCGCCAAGTGAAAACGACACATCGTAAGCCTTCATGATGTCGCAGATGTCGTCGAAATGGGTGTAGAGGAAGTTTTCCTGATGATGCGCCAAACACCATTTGGCCATAATCGAGCCGCCGCGCGACACGATGCCGGTGAGGCGCTCGGCGGTGAGGGGTACATAGCGCAGCAACACGCCGGCATGGATGGTGAAATAATCCACGCCTTGCTCGGCCTGCTCGATTAAGGTGTCGCGGAACAAATCCCAAGTGAGGTCTTCGGCCACGCCGCCCACTTTTTCCAGCGCCTGATAAATCGGCACGGTGCCGATGGGCACGGGCGCGTTGCGGATAATCCATTCGCGCGTTTCGTGGATGTGCGCGCCGGTGGACAAATCCATAATCGTATCCGCGCCCCAACGCAGCGACCACACCATTTTTTCCACTTCTTCGGTGAGCGAGGAAGTGACCGCCGAATTGCCCAGATTGCCGTTGATTTTGACGCGGAAATTGCGGCCGATAATCATCGGCTCCAATTCGGGGTGGTTGATGTTGGCGGGGATAATCGCGCGGCCGGCGGCGATTTCGCTGCGCACAAATTCGGGCGTGATGTGGTCGGGATGGGTGGGGATGTTGGCGCCGAAATGCTCACCGGCGTGTTGTTTGAGCAGTTTTTCATAGCGTGCGTCGCACATCAGCTCGTCGAGCTTCATGCGTTCGCGCAGGGCGACGAATTCCATTTCCGGCGTGATGATGCCTTGGCGGGCATAGTGCATCTGGGTCACGTTTTTGCCGCTTTTGGCGCGCAGCGGGCGGGTGATTTGGTTGAAACGCAGGTGGGCGGTTTTCGGGTCGTGCGCGCGCGCCAAGCCGTATTCGCTGGATAATCCGGCCAGCCGCTCGGTGTCGCCGCGCTCGGCAATCCA
>CAYVIS010000032.1:4937-14028 GCA_964451565.1 uncultured Neisseria sp. | reverse complement strand
TCGGCAATAAAAACCGGCTGACGGTAAGCGGCGCTGTAGAAAACCTGTTCAACAAGCATTACTGGCAGGTGCAGCGCGGCCAATACGACCGCAGCTTCGCCGTGCTCGGTATGCCGCGCACGTTTTGGCTGAAAGCGGAACTGGCATTTTGATGATTGAGGCTTGATTGAAGTTGATGTTTCGAGGCCGTCTGAAAGCTTTCAGACGGCCTGATGCTTTATCGGCATGAAATAGACATTTTGTAGCCTGTTTAATTGTCAACGATTGGTATAAAATAGATACCAAGCTTTTATAGTGGATTAAATTTGAATCGAGACAAGGCGAGCCAACGCTGTATGGGTTCACATTTCATTCACTATATTCAGATGATAAAGGCCGTCTGAAAGGTTTCAGACGGCCTGAGGTCTTTGCAAAATACATTCTTCCTTGAAAATAGCCAATAAACCCGTCATTCCGGCGCAGGCCGGAATCCAGCTGCCGAAATTCAGCTTTTTGATTTTAAAGCAGCTTCAAGCGGGAAATGGATTCCGGCCTGCGCCGGAATGACGGAAGTGAGTGTTGGCGACGATTCAAATAGTCATTTTGCAAAGGCCTCGGCCTCTAAATTTAAAGATTAAGGAACCCAATCATGCCAGCCTACCGCTCCAAAACCTCCACCCACGGCCGCAATATGGCCGGCGCGCGCGCCTTGTGGCGTGCCACCGGCGTGACCGACGACGATTTCGGCAAACCGATTATCGCCATTGCCAACTCGTTTACCCAATTCGTGCCCGGCCACGTGCATCTGCACAATGTGGGGCAGTTGGTGGCGCGCGAAGTGGAAAAAGCGGGCGGCATAGCCAAAGAATTCAACACCATCGCTGTGGACGACGGCATCGCCATGGGTCACAGCGGCATGCTTTATTCACTGCCCAGCCGCGACCTGATTGCCGACAGCGTGGAATACATGGCCAACGCGCATTGCGCTGATGCGCTGGTGTGCATTTCCAACTGCGACAAAATCACCCCGGGCATGCTGATGGCCGCGATGCGCCTCAATATTCCCACCGTGTTTGTGTCCGGCGGGCCGATGGAAGCGGGCAAAGTGATCGGCGTGGCCAATATTGTTGAAGAGCGCAAACTCGATTTGATCGACGCCATGATTGAAGCGGGCGACGATAATGTGTCCGACGAGCAAGTGGCCCAAGTCGAGCGCAGCGCCTGCCCGACCTGCGGCTCCTGCTCCGGTATGTTTACCGCCAACTCGATGAACTGTCTCACCGAAGCGCTGGGCTTGTCGCTGCCGGGCAACGGCTCTTATTTGGCCACCCACGCAGGCCGTCGCGACCTGTTTCTCGAAGCCGCGCGCCTGATTGTCGACATCACCCGCCGTTATTACGAGCAGGACGATGAAAGCGTGTTACCGCGCAACATCGCCACCAAAGCCGCATTTGAAAACGCCATGAGCCTTGACGTGGCGATGGGCGGCTCCACCAACACCGTATTGCATCTGTTGGCCGCCGCCACCGAAGCGGGCGTCGATTTCAAAATGGCCGACATCGACCGCATCAGCCGCCAGATTCCCTGCCTGTGCAAAACCGCGCCCAACAACCACGACTATTATATGGAAGACGTGCACCGCGCCGGCGGCGTGATGGGCATTTTGGCCGAACTCGACCGCGCAGGCCGTCTGAATACCGCCGTGCCGACTGTGCACGCGCCGAGTCTGAAAGACGCGCTGGCCAAATGGGATGTGATGAATCCGGCCAACGAAGAAGCCATCGAACGCTTCAAAGCTGCGCCCGGCGGCGTGCGTACCACCGAAGCCTTCTCGCAAAACCGCATGTGGCCGACGCTGGATTTGAATCGCGAAAGCGGCTGCATCCGCGACATCAACCACGCCTATTCCAAAGACGGTGGCCTGGCGGTGCTGTTCGGCAACATCGCCGAGCGCGGCTGCGTGGTGAAAACCGCCGGGGTTGACGAGAGTATCCTCAAATTTACCGGCCGCGCGCGCGTGTTTGAAAGCCAAGACGATGCAGTAGAAGGCATTTTGGGCAACCAGATTGTCGCCGGTGATATTGTGGTGATTCGTTACGAAGGCCCCAAAGGCGGCCCCGGCATGCAGGAAATGCTCTATCCCACGTCCTATCTCAAATCCAAAGGTTTGGGCAAAGAATGCGCGCTGCTCACCGACGGCCGTTTCTCCGGCGGCACTTCCGGCCTGAGCATCGGCCACGTTTCGCCTGAAGCGGCAGAAGGCGGCGCCATCGGCTTGGTGCGCGAAGGCGACACCATCGAAATCGACATCCCCAACCGCAGCATCAACCTGGCCGTGTCTGCCGACGAATTGGCCGCCCGTCGTGGGGAAATGGAAACCCGCGGCAGCAAAGCCTGGAAGCCGGAAAAGCGCGACCGCCAAGTCTCCGCCGCCCTGCGCGCCTACGCGGCCATGACCACCAGCGCCGACACCGGCGCTGTGCGCGATGTGTCGCAGGTTGAGCGTAAGGATTGATCGTTGGGTATAGATAAAGGCCGTCTGAACGGAAAGCGTGTTCAGACGGCCTTTGTGTAAACGGTTTGCTTGAACATTATCTGTCAGGAAGAAATGCGTATGTATCCGATTAACGAGCCGCATCGCAGCGGCATGTTGCAGGTGTCGCCGCTGCATCAAATTTATTGGGAAGAGTCGGGCAATCCGCACGGCTTGCCGGTGATTTTTCTACACGGCGGGCCGGGCGCGGGCGCGTCGCCTGCGTGTCGCGGTTTTTTCGATCCGCAGCGTTACCGTATTGTGATTATCGATCAGCGCGGCTGCGGCCGTTCGCTGCCTTATGCCTGTGTGGAAGAGAACACGACTTGGGATTTGGTGGCGGATATCGAAAAAGTGCGCGAGCTGTTGGGCATCGGGCGTTGGCTGGTGTTCGGCGGCTCGTGGGGCAGCACTTTGGCGCTGGTCTATGCGCAAACCCACCCGCAGCGCGTCAGCGGCCTGATTTTGCGCGGCGTGTTTTTGTGCCGTCAGAGCGAAATCGATTGGCTGAACGAGGCGGGCGGCGTGAGCCAGATTCATCCGGCGCAATGGCAGGATTATCTGGCACCCATCGCGCCGGAAAAGCGCGGCAGTTTGGTGCGGGCGTATCACGAATTGCTGTTTGGTGCGGATGAGCAAGCGCGTTTGCAGGCAGCGCAGGCGTGGGATGCTTGGGAGAGCTATTTGGTGCAGTTTGAGCCGAAAACGGTGGCGGTGGCCGATTCGCTGGCAGTGGCGCGCATTGAAAACCATTATTTCGTCAACCTCGGCTGGCTGGCGGGCGAACGGGCGATTTTGACCAATGTGGATAAAATCCGCCATATTCCGACGGTCATTGTGCAGGGGCGCTATGATCTGTGCACGCCGATGCAGAGCGCGTGGGAATTGAAACAGGTGCTGCCCGAGGCGGAGTTGCGGGTGGTGCAGGGCGGTCATTCGGCGTTTGATGCGGCGCTGGGGCAGGCTTTGGTGCGGGCGGCGGATGAATTTGCGGAGCGGGCTGCGGCGGCAGGATGGTTGTAAACCGGTCTGGCCGGCTTGGCGGCGCGGTTTGGTTGCTGGTTGATTGGTATGGTTTTTCAGACGGCTTAGGCGGCTGATTGTTTTGCGCGGATTCGCTTGTATTTGATTTTGATTGTTGCGATGCTCGGCAAATGAAGTTTCGCTTTTAGAGTAGGTTTTTGTCTGGGGCAGGGGCGGCGGTTATGTGCTTTAAAAAGCCAAACTGCTCGCGTTGCCATTTGCCTGAGTCCATCCGCTTGAGTATAGAACCATGCAAAAAACCTGCCAGAACGGCAGGTTTTTGATTTTGGAGACGGGAGAGGATTAATCGGCTTTGTCGATCCAATCGTCCAACTCTTTTTCGGCTTGTTCTTTGGTATAGCCGTAGCGCTCTTGAATTTTTCCGGCAAGCTGGTCGCGTTTGCCTTCGGCGACTTTCCAGTCGTCATCGGTCAATTTGCCCCATTTTTCTTTGGCTTTGCCTTTCAATTGATCCCATTTACCTTCTACTTGATCCCAGTTCATGCTGTGTCCTTTCTAGTTGGTTGAGGGAGGCGCTGCTGTTTCGTTGCGCTTGGTTTTAATATAGGGGTTTGAAAAAAATTTGGCAAGGCGCTTGCTTGGTGGCGTTGAAATGTAAAGATAAGAGCATATGATTCTACTGTAATTATTTTTATGTCATTTATTTATTTTTACTTGAACAGATAAATATCAAATATATTTAATATGTTAGATGTTTGGGTGGTTTGATTTTATTGAAGTGAAATGATTGTATTAAAGGCCGTCTGAAAGCTTTGTGCATTCAGACGGCCTTTCAGGGTGAATTCATTATTCGGCTTCTTCAATCCAGGCTTGCTGGATGGCTTCGAGGATGCGCTCGCCGCTGTGGGCGGGGTCGTCGTCGAAATCGGGCAGCGCCATCACCAATTCGCGCAATTGGGTGAAGCGGATGGTTTTCGGGTCGGTGTCGCCGTGGGCGTCATACAGCTCTTCGGCGATGCGTTGGGTGTCGGTCCATTTCATGCTGTGCTCCTTGTTGTGGCCGTCTGAACGGTTTCAGACGGCATCACTTTGATTGCAAACGGCTGAGTAGATTAATGGTGTTCACGGGCGTGGTTGATGGTGTATTTGGGGATTTCGACCACCAAGTCTTCGTCGGCGACAACGGCTTGGCAGCTCAGGCGCGAGTCGGCTTCCAAACCCCAGGCTTGGTCGAGCAGGTCTTCTTCCAATTCGGTCGGCTCTTCGAGGCTGTCGAAGCCTTGGCGGATGATGACGTGGCAGGTGGTGCAGGCGCAGGATTTTTCGCAGGCGTGTTCGACTTCGATGTCGTGGTCGAGCAAAACATCGAGCACGGATACGCCGACGGGGGCGTTTTCAATCACTTTGCCTTCGGGGCAGAGGGTGGCGTGGGGGCGGACGGTAATTTTCGGCATGTGTGTTCTCTTTGGTTGGGTTTCAGACGGCGTTGTTTGAATGAGGCCGTCTGAACGTGTGGTGTGGGTGTTTGCGCTGCTCAGGCGTTTCAGACGGCCTGTGCGGCGGGCAAACGGGTATTACAGGTTTTCAACGCTTTGGCCGGTGAGCGCGCGCTGGATGTTGCGATCCATGCGGCGGGCGGCGAATTCGTCGGTGGCGGCGGCCAGCGCGGCGGTGGCGGCGCGGATGGTTTCGGCATCGCTGTGTTGCACGCTGTCGCGCGCGGCGGAAATGGCGGCCTGCACGGCATCGAGTTCGGCGGCTTCGAGCAAATCGCTGTCTAATGCCAACGCGGCTTCAACGGCGGCCACCAAACCTTCGGCTTCAACAGCGGCTTCGGCGCGGGCACGGGCGGCCATGTCGTCGCCGGCTTTGCTCATGCCGTCTTTCAGCATTTGGGTGATGGTTTCGTCGTCGAGGCCGTAAGACGGTTTGACTTCGATTTGCGCCTGCACGCCGCTGGACTGCTCGCGGGCAGACACGGAAAGCAGGCCGTCGGCATCGACTTGGAAGGTAACGCGGATGCGCGCGGCACCGGCCACCATCGGCGGAATGCCGCGCAGGGTGAATTTGGCAAGGCTGCGGCAGTCGGCCACCAATTCGCGTTCGCCCTGCACCACATGGATGGTCATGGCGGTTTGGCCGTCTTTAAAGGTGGTGAAATCTTGTGCGCGGGCGGTCGGCAGGGTGGAATTGCGCGGAATCACTTTTTCGGCCAAACCGCCGTAGGTTTCGAGGCCGAGCGATAAGGGCGTGACATCCAGCAGCAGCCATTCGTCGTCGTTTTTGTTGCCTGCCAACACATTGGCCTGCATGGCGGCACCGAGTGCGACCACTTGGTCGGGGTTGAGGTTGTTGAGCGGGGTTTGGCCGAAGAAAGTGGCCACGGCCTGCTGAACGTGCAGCATACGGGTGGCACCGCCGACCATAATCACGCCTTTGATGTCGGCTTTGCCCACTTCGGCATCTTTGAGCGCCTGCTTGATCGGCTCGATGGTTTTGGCAACCAGATGCTGGGTGAGGGTGTGGAATTCTTGGCGGGTGATTCGGGTATCGACTTTGAGGCCGTCTGAAAGCGTGGCCTGAACGGTGGCGCTGTTTTCGGCGGTGAGCGCTTCTTTGGCTTCGCGGCTGAGGCTGAGCAGCAGTTGGCTGTCTTGCTCGTTGAGCTGCGAGAGTTTGTTTTGCTCGAGCAGGTGGCAAAACAGGCGGTGGTCGAAATCGTCGCCGCCGAGCGCGCTGTTGCCACCGGTGGCTTTCACTTCAAACAGGCCTTTGGTGAGCTGCAACACCGATACGTCAAACGTGCCGCCGCCCAAATCATAAACCACAAACGTGCCTTCGGAGCGGTTGTCGAGGCCGTAGGCGATGGCGGCGGCGGTGGGCTCGTTGAGCAGGCGCAATACGTTTAATCCGGCCAAACGGGCGGCATCTTTGGTGGCTTGGCGTTGGGCGTCGTCGAAATAGGCGGGCACGGTAATCACCGCGCCGGTGAGCTCGCCGCCCAAAGCGGTTTCGGCACGGGTTTTGAGCGCGCGCAGGATGTCGGCGGAAACGTCAATCGGGGTTTTGCTGCCTTGGCGGGTGTGCAATTCGATGATGCGCTCGTTGCTGCCGAAGCGGTAGGGCAGGTAGTGGCTGTCGCTTTTCAGGTCGGCCAGCGTGCGGCCGATTAAGCGTTTGGCGGAGCTGATGGTGTTGAGCGGGTCGATTTTCTGCGCTTTGAGGGCATCGTGGCCGCTTTCGGTGCGGTTGTCTTCGCAATAGCGCACCACCGAAGGCAGGGTGGCGCGGCCTTGTTCGTCGGTGAGACAGACGGTGCTGCCGCTTTTGACGGTGGCAACCAGGCTGTTGGTGGTGCCCAAGTCGATGCCGACGGCGAGGCGGTGTTGGTGCGGGGCGGCGGAAAGGCCGGGTTCGGCGATTTGCAGAAGTGCCATGATGGTTTGTGCCTTGGTATTTTTATCTTGAGTAGGGCGTATTTTAGCAGATTTGGCGTGGATAGTTGAGCGTTTTTGTCGGGAATGAAAACAGGCCGTCTGAAACGATTTTGCTTTCAGACGGCCTGATGCGGGCGCTTTTATTTGTGTTTGCGGATGGCCTGAATGGCCTGCTCGATTTCGCTCGGGCTTTCGTTTTCGTAGCGGCGCTGCTCGGCATCGGTAAAGGCGTTGGTGTTTAGGGGGCCAAGGTTGCGGATGGCGGCTTCGTATTGGGTGTCGCCCAATTTGGTTTGGCTGATGCGCCAAACGGTTTGGCCGTTTTCTTCCACCGGCTCGGCCATCCACAGGCCTTCTTGAGAGAAGTGCGCCAACACCGACAAGGCCAGCGCTTTCATGTCGAGCTGCGGCCTTTCGCTGCCGATGCGGCGGCCGATGCGGTTGTTGCGCAGGTCGACGGCTTCATCGGCATCGTAGCGGCTGGGGTAATCGGTTTTGGCTTCGTCGATAACGGGATTGATTTCGTAGGCATTGCCCACTTCTTCGGCAACGTCGGCGTCGAAGCGCGAGGCGATGGTGGCCTGCCAGAGGGTGTGTCGCACGGCATTGACTTGTGTGCCGCGGCCGTCGCCGTTGGCGCGATCGTCGAGGCCGGTGCGTTTGGCAAAGCGGATGGCGTTGCTGGTGATGTTGGCGGATTCATCGCTTTCCATGCCGATGGCCTGTGCGGCAATCGGGTGGCTGGCGATAAAGCGGATGATTTTGCTGCGGCGGCTTTCGGCGGGCACGAAATCGCCGTTGTCGGCATCGGCTTGCGAAGCGGGGGAGAGCAGAAGCAAAAAGGCAAGGCCGAGGGGCTTAATCCATTTCCTGTTCATGAAAATAACGGTTTTGTCGAAGGGGAAAACGGTTAGTTACTTGATTGTCATGTTGAGTTCGGCAGGTTACCGGAATTTTCAAAATGTCGGTTTGGGTAATGAAATGTTGGTAATGGTTAAGCTTTGGCGCTGTGGATTTCTTGGCGCAATTTGTTAAAAAAACGGCCTTGTCGAACCCATTCGGCGGCTTGCCCGTATTGCTGTTGTGCAAACGCATTTTGCAGGTCGCGCTGCAGGCTGTCTTGCTCGGTTTTGATTTCGTCGTCCAATGCCTGCAAGGCAGCTTCGTTGCGTTCGGCGCGGGCATCTTCCAGCGCTTCGCGCCATGCCATCTGCTGCATCAGAAATTCGGGCGCGAACGAAGTGTGTTCGGGCGCATCGGCATCCATGCCTTGTTGCTTGAGCAGGTAGGCGGCGCGGTCGATGGGGGATTTGAGGGTGCGGTAGGCTTCGTTGAGGGTAGACGACATCATCATCGCCTGCTTCTGCTCAAAAGCGGAAGCGGCGGCGAATTTGTCGGGGTGGAAGCGGGCGGCGAGGCTGCGGTAAGTCTGCTCGAGCGCGGCGGTGTCGATGTCGAACTGCGGCTCGAGTTGGAAAAGGGTGAAGTATTGGCTCATAACATGGTCATTGGTGTCGGTTACACCGCCGGATGAAAGAAAAAGCGTTGTTGCAGGCGGCTGAAAATGCTGTTTTTGCGTTTGACTGTCTGCGCTTTATCGAGTGCCGAAACCAGCGCCGCGGCAATGCCGTCGTGCAGGTTGGACTTTCGGGACAAATCCAGCAGAGCTTGGGCGGCGGTGTAGGCGGTACGGCTTTCTGCATCGTCGCACAATAGTGAAAGCACGGCGATGCTTTCTGCCGACGGGCAGGCGGCGAGTACGTCAATACAGCGCTGTTTCCAGTAGGCGTTTTGCGTCGGCAGCGCCTGTTCGAGCGCTTGCCAGTCGTGTGCTTGAAAAGATTGCAGGCAGTTTTCGGCTTCAAATAAAGCGCAATCGTGCCAATAATCGGTGGAAAATTGCCGGCTCTGCAGCAATAATTGTTGCAATTGTGTAAACATAACGCTAAACCCGTATTTTATTGATATTTTTAGGAAACTTTTCTTAGGCGGAACCATTGCGTTTACAGTTGCAACGAAATCGGTTTTGCCTGAAAGTTTCTTAAAAAATTATAGCGTTTTATTTACAAAATTGAAATATATTTGACGTAATAGTTGAGTGGCTTTGTCCTGTGTCAACGCTTTTATAGTGAATTAAATTTGAACCAATACAGCGTTG
>CAYVIS010000032.1:0-4837 GCA_964451565.1 uncultured Neisseria sp. | reverse complement strand
GCCTTGTCTTGATTCAAATTTTAATCCACTATATATCAGAGGGTTAAACGTGGAAGCTTTCACCGCAGCCGCATTCGTCTTTCACATTCGGGTTTTCGAATTTGAAACCTTCCTGCAGGCCTTCTTTGGTGTAGTCCAATTGGGTGCCGTCGAGGTAAACGTGGCTTTTCGGGTCAATAAACACTTTGACGCCGTGGCCCTCGAATACCAAATCTTCCGGCTCGATGTCGTCCACAAATTCAAGCGTGTAGGCCATGCCGGAACAGCCGCTGGTTTTCACGCCCAAGCGGATGCCCTCGCCTTTGCCGCGTTTGCTGAGGAAGTTGTGAATGTGGTCGGCGGCGTTTTCTGTCAGGGTAATCATTGCCTTGTCCTTAAAATTACTTAAATTGCGTAATGGGTTTCAGACGGCCTGTATTCATAATAAAGGCCGTCTGAACGAGATAAGCGTTGTTGCGCCTGAGCAGCGGCGGCTTGCATGGCGGCGCAGGCAATGGCCGGCCGCACACGCCTTATCTCGTCAGAGGCGGCTTATTCGCCTTTTTTCTTTTTGTAGTCGGAAACGGCGGCTTTAATCGCGTCTTCGGCCAAAATCGAGCAGTGTACTTTCACCGGCGGCAGCTCCAGCTCTTCGGCGATTTCGCTGTTTTTAATCGCCATGGCTTCGTCGAGGCTTTTGCCTTTCACCCATTCGGTAATCAGCGAAGATGAGGCGATGGCCGAGCCGCAGCCGTAGGTTTTGAATTTGGCGTCTTCGATGATGCCGCTGTCGCTCACTTTGATTTGCAGCTTCATCACGTCGCCGCAGGCGGGTGCGCCGACCATGCCGGTGCCGATGCTGTCGTCGTTTTTGTCAAAAGAGCCGACGTTGCGGGGGTTTTCGTAATGGTCGATGACCTTGTCGCTGTATGCCATGATGTGGGTTCCTTATTTGTGGTTTCTTGTGTTTCATTTGAGGCCGTCTGAACGGAATTCAAGACGGCGTGTCGCTTGTGTGTCGATTTGCAGGCCGTCTGAATGTTTGGGCGGTGAAACCGAATGTGTTCAGACGGCCTTAATGCTTGATTAATGCGCCGCCCATTCAACGGTGGACAAATCCACGCCGTCGAGGTGCATTTCCCACAAGGGTGACAGCTCGCGCAGTTTGCCGATTTTGGCTTTAATCAGCTCGGCGGCGTATTGCACTTCTTCTTCGGTGGTCATGCGGCCGAAGGTGATGCGCAGGGAAGAGTGCGCCAACTCGTCGTTGCGGCCGAGGGCGCGCAATACGTAGCTCGGCTCCAATGAGGCGGAGGTGCAGGCGGAGCCGCTGGATACGGCCAGCTCTTTCACGGCCATAATCAGGCTTTCGCCTTCGACGAAGTTGAAGCTGACGTTGAGGTTGGTGGGCACGCGCTGTTCGAGGTCGCCGTTGATGTACACTTCGTCGATGCCTTCGATGCCTTTTAAGAACAGGTCGCGCAGTTTGAGGGCGTGGGCGCGGTCTTGGTCGAGTTCTTCACGGGCGAGGCGGAAGGCTTCGCCCATGCCGACGATTTGGTGGGTGGCGAGTGTGCCGGAGCGGAAGCCGCGTTCGTGGCCGCCGCCGTGCATTTGTGCTTCGAGGCGCACGCGCGGTTTGCGGCGCACATACAGCGCACCGATGCCTTTGGGGCCGTAGATTTTGTGGGCAGACAGGCTGAGCAGATCGACTTTGGCGGCTTCTACGTCAATCGGGGTTTTGCCGGCGGCTTGGGCGGCGTCAACGTGGAAAATGATTTTGCGTTCGCGACAGATTTCGCCGATGGCGGGGATGTCTTGAATCACGCCGATTTCGTTGTTGACCCACATTACGGAAATCAGGATGGTGTCGTCGCGGATGGCGGCTTTGAGCGCGTCCAAATCAATCAGGCCGTTTTCCTGCACGTCTAAATAGGTGACTTCAAAGCCTTCTCGCTCGAGCTCGCGCATGGTGTCGAGCACGGCTTTGTGTTCGGTTTTGGGGGTGATGAGGTGTTTGCCTTTGCTTTGGTAGAAGTGTGCCGCGCCTTTGATGGCGAGGTTGTTCGACTCGGTGGCGCCGCTGGTGAAGACGATTTCTTTGCTGTCGGCATTCAAGAGCTTGGCGATTTCGGCGCGTGCGTTTTCCACGGCTTCTTCTGCCGTCCAGCCGAAGCTGTGGCTGCTGGAGGCGGGGTTGCCGAACAGCTCGGTGAGGTAGGGAATCATTTTCTCGGCCACTCGTTTGTCAACCGGGGTGGTGGCGGCGTAGTCGAGATAAATCGGGGTGTGTACGGTCATGGCGGTGGTCTTTCTTGTTGTCTTGGTCGTGTTGGTTAGTGGATGTGGGTGAAGGTAACGACTTGGTCGCTGCCGTCGTGTTGCTGCTTCATCATGCTTTGCAGGGTGACGCTGCTTAAATAGTTGTGGATGGTTTTATTCAGGTTTTCCCATAAATCATGGGTGAGGCAGGGCGCGCCGTGGTGGCAGTTGGCCTTGCTTTTGCATTGGGTGGCGTCAAGGGTGTCTTCGGCGGCGGCGATAATCTGGGCGATGTTGATGTCGGCGGCGTCGGCGGCCAAGATGTAGCCGCCGCCGGGGCCGCGGATGCTTTCCACCAGCTCGGCGCGGCGCAGCTTGCTGAAGAGCTGCTCCAAGTAAGAGAGGGAAATATTTTGCCGCTCGCTGATGGCGTTAAGCTTGACGGCGCCGTTTTGCGCGTGCATGGCCAAATCAATCATGGCGGTGACGGCAAAGCGGCCTTTGGTGGTTAATCGCATGGGTTGCGCCTGTGTTGCAGTATTGTTTTAGTAGGGGTGATTGTCTAATATCCGAGTGTTTTAGTCAAGTATAAATCGAGCGATTGGGATGCTCTCAAGGCTTGGCTGGAAATGATGCGCTGTCATACCGTTTTAATAATTGTATTTAAACGTGATTCTGAAACAGGCCGTCTGAAGGGCGGATACGGGGTGTAGTGGGAGGTAATCTGTTCTAAAGAAAAGCATTTGCAATATTGGGGCGCTTGGTATAGATTGTCGGGAATTTCTGCTTCGGGTAGCAGATATGCCGTCTGAAAAGTGCCGAAAGGATTTTTTGCCGACGGCTTTTCCTTATCCGCAGAAGTTTCATCAAACATCAGCCATAACAACAATGACCCTGAAGGTAGACCTATGAAACGCGATTTGAGCAAAATGACCTGCATCGAAGATTTGCGCCGCGTGGCCAAGCGTAAAGTGCCGAAAATGTTTTACGATTATGCCGATTCCGGCTCGTGGACGGAAACCACGTATCGTGAAAACACCACCGATTTTCAAGACATCAAATTCCGCCAAAAAGTGTTGGTGGATATGGAAGGCCGCAGCCTGGCAACCAAAATGGTCGGCCAGGATGTGAGCATGCCGACGGCGATTGCGCCCACCGGCTTCACCGGCATGCAGCATGCCGACGGCGAGATTCTGGCGGCGCGTGCGGCGGAAAAATTCGGCGTGCCTTTTTCGTTGTCGACCATGTCGATTTGCTCGATTGAAGACGTGGCGGAAAATACCAGCGCGCCTTTCTGGTTTCAGCTTTATGTGATGCGCGATCAGGAATTTATGGAAAACCTGATTCGCCGCGCGCAGGCGGCCAATTGCTCGGCGCTGATTCTGACTGCCGATTTGCAGGTGCTCGGCCAGCGTCATAAAGACATCAAAAACGGCCTCTCCGCGCCGCCGAAACCGACTTTGAAAAACTGGATTAATCTGGCTACCAAGCCCGAATGGTGCATGAAAATGCTCAACACCGAGCGCCGCACTTTCCGCAATATCGTCGGCCATGCCAAGAATGTGGGCGATTTGTCGTCGCTGTCTTCTTGGACTGCCGAGCAGTTTGACCCGCGCCTGAGCTGGGATGACGTGGCGCGCATCAAAGATTTGTGGGGCGGCAAGCTGATTATCAAAGGCATTATGGATCCGGAAGACGCGGAAATGGCCGTGAAAAGCGGTGCCGATGCCTTGGTGGTGTCGAACCATGGCGGCCGCCAGCTCGACGGCGCACCTTCTGCCATCAAGGCACTGCCGGATGTGGTGAGCGCGGTGGGCAGCGACATTGAAGTGTGGATGGACAGCGGCATCCGCAGCGGCCAAGATATTTTGAAAGCATGGGCGCTGGGCGCGCGCGGCACCATGATTGGGCGCGCCTTCCTCTACGGCCTCGGTGCTTACGGCGAAGAGGGCGTGACCCGCGCGCTGGAAATCCTCTATAAAGAGATGGATGTGTCGATGGCGTTTACCGGCCACCGCAATCTGCACGATGTGGATAAAAATATTTTGATTAAAGGCACTTATCCCGAATAAGGTTTTTGCAGCCATATGGCGAGGCCGTCTGAAATGATTTCAGACGGCCTTTGTTTGTTGCAGCCTGTGCAGCGTATCGGAAGCCGTCTGAAAAGCGGCCAAACATTTGCCCGACAGCCCTCAAAAACAGGCTGCACGGAATTGTATTTTTGTGTTAAAGTCTGATTTTAATAACACAGGCGGATTAGCCGCCTCAGGGGCTGTTTGGATTTAACCTCAGATATTCTGCCATTACCCGTGGTTGTGATGCCGCTTGGCCGGTGTGTCTGATGCTGAATCCCGACAGCCCGAATGACGTTTACAGCAAACAGAAAGAAGCTCATGCAGTCTTGGCAACTTCCCGAGCATATTGCCGACATTCTGCCCTCCACCGCGCGCCAACTGGAAAGCGCCAAAGAGCGGTTGTTGGCCTTGTTCCGCGTGCACGGTTACGAATTGGTGCAACCGCCGATGATGGAATACAGCAATTCGCTGCTCACCCACATCGACGCGGGTTTGGCGCTGAAAACCATCCGCGTGGTCGA
>CAYVIS010000031.1:0-14088 GCA_964451565.1 uncultured Neisseria sp. | reverse complement strand
GTGCCCAAAGCGGGGGAGAGGCCAATCAGCGACATCAACGCAGCAATGCCTACCACCAATGTAAGCGCAAAAATGGTAAACACCTCGCGCATACGCGAAGCGGCAATATAACGAAAAATCGGCCGTGACAGGAAATGGCCGCCCACCACAATACCGGCAATTGCCGCCAGCGTAATCAATGCACGCAGATAGCCATTGAGATTTTCAAGCAGATTGATGCTTTCATGGCTGTTGCCGTGTGCCGCCGCCCCCATCAATTCGGGCATGGCCAGCAGGGGCAGCAGCGCCAGCATCGGAATCACGGCAATATCTTGAAACAGCAATACCGAAAAACTGCTTTGGCCGCCCGGGCTGGGCAAGAGGCCTTTTTCCCCTAATGTTTGCAACACAATTGCGGTAGAAGAAAGCGCCAACACGCAGCCCGCCGCAATGCCCACTTGCCAAGGCTGGCCGATGGCCACGGCCACAACGGCAATCAGCGCAATGGTCAGCCCCACCTGCAAACCGCCTAGGCCGAGTAATTTGTTCCGCAGCCGCCAGAGCATGGCAGGCTCCAGCTCCAAGCCGACCAGAAACAGCATCATCACCACGCCGAATTCGGCCACATGCTGGATAGATTGGGTTTCGTTACCCACCAGATGCAGCACCGGGCCGATGGCGATACCGGCCAAGAGATAGCCGAGCACCGAGCCTAGTCCCAAACGTTTGGATATCGGCACGGCCACAACGGCAGCAAAAAGATAGATAAAAGCATAAAGAAGAAGCGCGGTCATACAGGGTTCCGAAAAATAAACAGTGTTTGAGGCCGTCTGAAAGATTCCATGGTTTCCCAAAAGCTTTCAGACGGCCTCGGATAAATTATGTGCATTATACCTTGATTTGATAGATTGTTATTAAACTACGGTCATCGTTTAAGATGCAGGAAACAAGGCTTTCAGACGGCCTTCAAATGTTGTTTGTGTAAAATTTCCACCACATCCTGCATCAGCCGGTGTCCGTGTGCGGCTTGCCAAGCAACGGCCACGCTGGTGATGCGGGTGGTTTCCTGCAACGGCAGCAATACCACATTGGCGGGCAAAAGCTGCGCCAGCGAAGCAGGCACCAGCGCCACACCCTGATTACAGCCCACAAATGCAATCTGCAAGCTTACGGAGCGCACTTCATGCAAAATGCGTGGCGAAAAACCGGCTTGATGGCAGGCGGCCAGCAGGGCATCAAATGAGGCCGGGCTGACTTTGCGTTCAAACATCACAAACGCCTCATCGGCCAAATCCATCAATGAAATCTGTGCTTCACCACTCAAACGGTGGCTTTTCGGTACAGCCGCCGCCAAAGGTGTGTGCAGCAATACCTCAGAGCGGATATCGGCACCGAGGCGGCCTTCCAGTCGTGCAAAGGCAAAATCAATCTCCCCGGCCTGCAACAGCGGCACAGCTTCCACACTATCGATTTCACGTACCCGTATCGTGATTTCAGGATGACGGCGTTTGATTTCATCAATCAACGGCGGCAATACTTCCAGCATGGCCAGCGTGATGGCGCCAAACGTCAGTGTGCCGCTGTGCCCGGCAATGGCTTCGTCCACGGCAGTTTCAAGCTGTTGCAGCTGGCGGGCAAACTGCTGCACCGCCGGTAAAATAGCCCGTCCTATCGGTGTGAGCTGCGTGCCGCGCCGCGAGCGCTCAAACAATTGCACCTTCAATGCATGCTCCAGTTGCTTGATTTGCTCGGTAAGCGGCGGCTGCGACATACCGAGTTTTTCGGCAGCACGGCCGAAATGTTCTTCCTCCGCCACGGCGAGAAACAGCCACAAATGGCGAATCAGGCGAAAATTTATCATATGTTTTTCCTATCACAGAGTTTCTTAATCGGTATTTTAAGTATGAATAAGAAATGTGTATAGTGGCCGTCTGAATGTATAGTGGATTAAATTTGAATCAGGACAAGGCGGGGAGCCGCAGACAGTACACCTAGTACGGCAAGGCGAACCCAACGCTGTACTGGTTCAAATTTAATTCACTATATTTGTAGAGAGAAAAAAACATGGCGCTGCCCGGTTTCCAATCCCAAATCCTGCCGCTTACCGTAAGCGGCGTCGACCTGAAGCTGGCCACAATCTATCGCACAGGCCCGCGTGCACCAATCGTGTTTCTGTACGGTTTCGGCTCCAGCAAAGAAGATTATGCCGATATGGTGTTGCAGCCTGCTTTTAACGGCCGCGCCTTTGTTGCCTATGATGCGCCGGGCTGCGGAGAGAGCGAATGTGCCGATTTGAGCATGGTTTCGATACCGTTTTTAATGGAAACGGCCTTGGCTGTATTGGATGCTTTCCATATCAAACATTTCCATTTGGTCGGCCATTCGATGGGTGGTTTGACGGGGCTGCTGTTGGCGCATCATTGCGGCGGCCGCATCATCAGTTTTACCGATATCGAGGGCAATATTGCACCGGAAGACTGCTTTTTAAGCCGCCAGATTGTTGATTTTGCCGATTCCGATCCGCAGCAGTTTTTCCGGCACTTTATCGGGCGCACCCAGCATATGCCTGCTTTTGCCAGCGCATTGTATGCCGCCAATCTGCAACACAAAGTACGCGCAGAGGCCGTCAAACCGATTTTCACTTCAATGGTGGATTGGTCTGACAATGGCGGGCTGATGGAGAAATTTCTCGGTCTGGCGTGCCTGAAAATGCTGATGTATGGCGAACAAAACGCAGGTTTGAGTTATTTGGATCAGATTGAAGCACACGGCGTACGCCTGAGTGAAGTGCCTCAGTGCGGACATTTTCCGATGTATTCGAATGCGCCGTTTATGTGGCGTGAAATAGCGGATTTCCAACAACAGGCTGAAGCGGTGTTTGAGGCCGTCTGAAAGGAAAAAAATGTTCGGCATCACTGATATTTTTACCTATACGCTGGCCGTTATCATATTGATTTTGCTGCCCGGCCCCAATTCGATGTTTTGCATGACGGTAGCAGGGCAATACGGTGCAAAAACAGCCCGCCGCGCCATTGCCGGCACATTTATCGGCAACGGCACGCTGATTGCCGCCTCGGCATTGGGCGCAGGCGCTTTATTGAAAAGCTATCCGTTTTTGTTTGACGGGTTGAAATTGTTGGGCGGCACTTATCTGGCCTGGCTCGGCCTCAAGCTTTTACACGGCGCCCGAAACAGCTGGCGTGCCCCCGCGCCTTTGTCTGCCGCATTGACGGCGATTTCTGCCGCACCGCAACCGAAAGTATTTAAAAAAGCGCTGACCGTGGCTTTGCTCAATCCGAAAGGGTTGTTGTTCTTTCCGTCGATGATGGTGCAATTTGTGGATATTCATTATCCGCATCCCTTGGTCAGTTTTTTAGTGTTGGGGCTGATTTTCCAAACTTGCAGCCTGATTTTTCTCAACCTGACCGCACCGATGGCCAGCCGCCTGACGCAGATGGTGGTGCGCCACCGCAAAGCCGGTGCGGCGGGCAAAGGCAGTGTGGGTGCTTTGTTTATCGTATTTGCGGCGAAACTTTGGAGTGCGGCGGTATAAGCAGGTAATGCGATATAGTGAATTAAATTTGAACCAGTACAGCGTTGGCTCGCCTTGCCGTACTAGTTGTACTGTCTGCGGCTTCCCGCCTTGTCCTGATTCAAATTTAATCCACTATAAAAGGCCGTCTGAAACCGTTTGGCAGATTTGTCAAACAGTTTCAGACGGCCTTTTACTTTATGCTTGCAGACGAAACCGCTAAAATAAAGCACTTTTGCTTTTGGAAAACAATGTGAAAAAACCTGCCGTCAAACCTTTACTCATCGGCCTGCTGATGGTGGCGCTGGCCTACAGCTTTTGGTACAGCACGCCGTGGTTGCAGCTTTGCTATGGCCTGGCGCTGTTTCTGTTTGGTATGCAGTGTATCGAAGAGGGGCTGCACAATGCCGCCGGCGGCACGTTGGAACGGCTGATGGCCAAAAGCACGGCCACGCCGGCGCGCGGCGCGCTGTTTGGCATGGGCGCGACTTTCATCCTGCAATCGAGCACGCTGGTGTCGCTGCTCACCATCGCTTTTCTGAGCACCGGCCTGATTACGCTGGCGGGCGGCATTGCCGTGATTTTGGGCACCAATTTGGGCGCCACCAGCGGCATTTGGCTGCTGGCGTTGGCCGGGCAGAGCGTGAGCCTGAGCCCGGCGGCCATTCCGATGCTGGTGTTTGGCATTTTGGCGGGCTTTTTCAAGGGCCGGGCTAAGTTTTTCGGGCGCGTGTTGGTGGGTATCGCGCTGATTTTTATCGGCATTGATGCGATTAAAGACGGCTTTCAAACAGTGGGCAGCCAAGTCGATTTGGCGGCCATGCAGTTTGACGGCATCGCCGAAATCGCCATTTTCAGCGGCATCGGCCTGCTGCTGACCATCGTGTTGCAATCGTCGCACGCCACGCTGATTCTGACGCTGGCGGCGCTGGCGGGCGGGCAAATCAGCCTGGCGCAGGCTTTTGCAATCGCCATCGGCTCGAATGTGGGCAGCAGCATTTCCACCGCCATTGTGGGCATGCTCGGCAGCGAGCGCGGCGGGCAGCGGCTGGCGTTGGCACATTTGCTGTTTAACGTGGTAACCGCGCTGCTGTCGCTGCTGTTGTGGCTGCCGCTCACGCGCTTGGTGATGCTGAGCGGCCTGAATCCGCTGTTGCAGCTGGCGCTGTTTCACACCTTGTTCAACCTGCTGGGGCTGGCGGCTTTCTGGAAGCTGCAACAGCGGCTGGCCAAACAGCTTTTGCGTTGGCTGCCCGACAAAGAAGAAGGAGAAAACCTGTTGCCCGACAACCATCAGCCCGTGCGCGCGCGTTATCTCAACGACAACGTTTTGCGTGCAGGCGACACGGCGATGCGGGCGGTGTTTCAGGAAATCCGCCATTTGAGCGCCCTGAGCTTGGAAGTGATTTGCCACGTATTGTTTATCCCCTCCGAATGGTTGTATCGAAAAGAGGCCAAAGCCAAAGAGCTGCCGCTGCCCGTGCCGCCTTTCGAGCTGGACGCGCAGCAGCTTTACGAGCGCCAAATCAAACCGCTTTACAGCGAGCTGCTCGATTTCACCAGCAAAATGGATATAGACGGCGGCAACGACCCGAACCAATTAACCACCGCCCATATGGCGGCGCTGCAAATGGTGGAAATCGTGAAAGACAGCAAACACTTGCAGAAAAATATGCAGCTTTACCTGCAACAACCCGATTCGCCCGTCTACCGCGACTACCTGCGCCTGCGCCGCCACATTTTCAAAACCCTGCGCCTGTTCCGCCGCATTGCTTCCATGCCTGCGCATACGGCCAAATGGGAAGACGCAATGGCGAAGCTGGATAAGCATATCGAAGGGCTGGAAGTGTTCCGCGGCCGGATTATGGTGAAACTGCGCAGCGGCAAAATCAACGGTTGGCAGACATCTTCGCTGATGAACGACAGCAACTACGCCCGCCGCATCGGCTACGGCGTGATGGAAATCCTGCACATGGCACGTTTTGAATTACCGCCGGATACGGAAATTTTCGGGCGCGAGCAGGAAGTGGCGCAGATAGATTGAGATGAATTTGCCTTACCTGTGTTTGCTTTTCATTTTGAGGATTGATCCAGATAATAATGTGAAAGGCCGTCTGAAAGCAATTTGCGTTCAGACGGCCTTTGAATCCATTAAGTAGGAAAACATTAACAGAACAGATGAATGTTGGAAAAGAAATCAGGATAGAGGCCGTCTGAAAAATGTTCAGTCAGTAGATAATCTGCTGATACACAGGTGGCTGAATCTGTTGAAACCGTTTTGTCGGAGTGGTTAAGGTTCATTGTCTGAAAGGGCAATCAAAATATATTGCACCCGATAACCGTCATTGCCGGGCTTGACCCGGCAATCCAGTCTGAGGCTGTCTGAAATAGTGGTTATTCCAGCAGCTCGGCTATCTGGATTGCCGGGTCAAGCCCGGCAATGACGGGCGTGGTGGAAATCAAGTGATTCAAGATGGGGATTTGTAAGCGGGCAATGGGCAACGGATATGGCCGTCTCAACCAACCATACTGAAGAGCCGCCTGAAAGCAATTTGCGTTCAGACGGCCTTTGAATCCATTAAGTAGGAAAACATTAACAGAACCGATGAATGTTGGAAAAGAAATCAGGACAGAGGCCGTCTGAAAAATGTTCAGTCAGTAAATCATTAGCGCATACACAGGTGGCTGAGCTTGTCGAAGCCATTTTGTTGAGATGATGGATTTCATTGGCCAAACAGGGCGTAGTCGAAGCATATTGCACCCTAACCGTCATTGCCGGGCTTGACCCGGCAATCCAGTCTGAGGCCGTCTGAAATAACGGTTATTCCTGTAGCCTGACTATCTGGATTGCCGGGTCAAGCCCGGCAATGACGGGGGTGGTGAGAGGAATGAGGGGATTCAAGATAGGATGTTGTTAAGAAAATAATAAAAAGCTGGTGCGGTCGCCACAACCCATCATATAGAAAAACTGTCTGAAAGCAAATCGCTTTCAGACGGCCTCGTATCAAACGGTAATCAGCTTATGCGCCGTAAACCGGGTTTTTGCTGCACAAAGCGGTTGCGGCTTCGGCTACGCGTGCCAAGGTGGCTTCGTCTTCCGGGTTTTCCAATACATCGGCCACCAGATTGGCCAGTTCGCGCGCGTCGGCTTCGTTGAAACCGCGGGTGGTCATGGCGGCGGTGCCGATGCGGATGCCGGAGGTCACAAACGGTTTTTCCGGATCATTCGGAATGGCGTTTTTGTTGACGGTGATGTGTGCTTTGCCCAAGGCTTCTTCGGCGGCTTTACCGGTGATTTTTTTGCTTTGCAGATCGACCAGGAAAACGTGGCTTTCGGTGCGGCCGGAGATGATGCGCAGGCCGCGTTTCACCAGTTCTTCAGCCATCGCAGCGGCATTTACTTTCACCTGTTTGGCGTATTCTTTGAATTCCGGTTGCAGCGCTTCTTTGAAGGCCACGGCTTTGGCGGCAATCACGTGCATCAGCGGGCCGCCTTGCAGGCTCGGGAAGATGGCGGAATTGAGCGCTTTGGCATGCTCTTCACTGCGGCACAAAATCACGCCGCCGCGCGGGCCGCGCAGGGTTTTGTGGGTGGTGGTGGTCACGAAATCGGCAAACGGCACGGGGTTGGGGTATTCGCCGCCGGCAACCAAACCGGCGTAGTGCGCCATATCGACAAACAGGTAAGCGCCCACTTTGTCGGCGATTTCGCGGAATTTCGCCCAGTCGATTTGCAGCGCGTAGGCAGAGGCGCCGGCCACAATCATTTTCGGTTTGTGTTCCAAAGCGAGGCGCTCGACTTCGGCGTAATCCAATACTTCGTTTTCGTCCAAGCCGTAGGTGATGGCGTTGTAGAGTTTGCCAGAAATGTTTACCGATGCGCCGTGGGTGAGGTGGCCGCCGTGCGCCAGGCTCATGCCGAGGATGGTGTCGCCGGGTTTCAATACGCTGGCGTACACGGCTTGGTTGGCTTGCGAGCCGGAGTGGGGCTGCACGTTGGCATAAACGGCGCCAAACAATTCTTTCACGCGGTCGATGGCCAGTTGCTCGGCCACGTCGACGTGTTCGCAGCCGCCATAATAGCGTTTGCCCGGGTAGCCTTCGGCGTATTTGTTGGTCAGCTGGCTGCCTTGGGCTTCCATAACGGCGCAGCTTACATAGTTTTCAGAAGCAATCAGTTCAACGTGGTCTTGCTGGCGCTCGACTTCGGCGGCGATGGCGGCGGCCAGTTCGGGATCGTATTGTTCGATGGTCACGCTTTTGGAAAACATGCGGGTATCCTTATTGACGGAGGTGGGTAGGGTGTTTCAGACGGCCTGTATGGCTGGTGAAGCCGTCTGAAAGCAATGGAATCAAGGCGCTATTGTAACTGAATTTCTTTTGCTGTGGGCATGAAAAACAGCGGTATTGTCAACAAAATCTATTCATGCACGCGCGTGGCTATTTATACAGATTGTCTTGCTTGAGGTGGCGGTCGAGCGCTTCAATCAGCGCTTCCAAATCGTATTCCGCTTCTGCCGCGCGCAGGTCTTTCGCCAACTCGGCCATGGCAAGCGCATCGAGGCGGCGGCGCTCGATGGCTTCGGCTTCGGCGCTGAAGTGCAGCACCTTGTCTTCGGGCGCGGCATCGGGCGGCGCGTCGTCGGCAAGTGCGTAATACTGCTCGGGGCTGAAGCCGAAGGTGTGGGCAGCGGCTGGGCGCCATTCGGGGTCGTTGACGGGCAACCAGCTGCTGCGGCCTTCAAGCTTGATAAACAGCCCGCCGATGCCGCTGATGTGGCGGAATTTTCGTGTGCTCATTCGTCGGCTTGGGTGCGGGTGAGCCAGCCTTGCTGTTGCAGCAGCGGGATGTTTTTCGGCGCGTAGGTGCTGCTGTAGTAGCGGGCAAATTTTTGGCGGAAGGGCAGTTTTTCGCGCGCTTCGCCAAAGTCAGTCATGATTTGCTCGTATTGGGCGAGGCCGTCTGAAAGCGTGTCGTCGTCAGGATAGCGGTTTTCGGCGTATACGGTGTGTTCGGGCAGACGCGGTTTGAGCGGCATGTCGATATCGGGGCTGCCGATGCAGAGGCCGACGATGGGGAAGGTGTTTTTCGGCAGGCCTAAAAGCTCGACCAGTGGCGGTGCGATATTGCGGATGCCGCCGGTGAAGCAGGTGGCATAACCCAAACTCTCGGCGGCCACCACGGCGTTTTGTGCAGCCAATGCGGTGTCGGTCACGGCGGTAATCAGGCTGTCGGGTTCGCCTGCGGCGCTGAAGCTGCCCTCATAGGCGCGGCTGGACAAGTCGGCGCGGTGCAAATCGGCGATGAAAATCAGATAAGTGCTGCAGGTGCCGATTTGCGGGTTGGCCGGTTGCAGGGCGGTGATTTGTTCGCGCAACTCGGGCGCGGTGATGTTGATGATGCTGTAGTGTTGGCCGTTCATCCACGAAGGCGCTTGGCGGGCGCAGTCGATAATGGTTTGCAGATCGGCTTCGGGCAGGTTGAGGCCGGGTTTGAAATGGCGGTAGGTGCGGTGGTTTTTGAGGATGTCGATGGCGGTTTTCATGCGTATTTCCCTGAGTGGACATTAATGGGGATTGTATGCTGCAACAAGCGGTACGTCTAGGCGCGGCGGCGGTTTGTGTTGTATCAAAAAAATATGAAGACAGCGTGAAGGCCGTCTGAAAAGAGTGGCTAAAAAATGCGGCTTTGCTATAATGAAATCAAAAATAGAAACCGGATAAAACGAGCAGCACCGCCTGATTGGGCGGCGCGGCTGAAACCAGACAATCATCGGCAGGCGGCCTACCGGCGCTTGCAAAGGTTGTGTATTTTTTCAACAAAGAGGATAAGCTTATGTTTCCCGAGTATCGCGAATTAATCACCAAATTAAAACAGGAAGATGCGTATTTTGCCCGCATTTTCAACGAGCATAACGAGCTTGACGACAAAATCACCGGCCTGACCAACAATCCGGTTACCAGCGGCTTGGATGAAATTGAGGAGCTGAAAAAAGAGAAATTGCAATTGAAAGAAAAAATTTACGAAGTGCTGAAAAAGGCTGAGGCCGAAGGCGCATAATTCTACAGCTTGATGTCAAGAGGCCGTCTGAACGTTCAGACGGCCTTATTGTTGCTACAGATTCAATCCGCTGCGCTGCGGCACACATCCACCGCTTCCTGCAAACTGGCGACCCCGAAAATCTGCAAACCCGGATATTCTTTGGCATTGCGCGGCATATTCGCTTTCGGCACAATCGCTCGCTTGAAACCGAGCTTTTCCGCCTCTTTCAAACGTTCCTGCCCGCGCGCCACCGGCCGCACTTCGCCGCTCAAACCGATTTCACCGAATGCCACCATTTTTTCCGGCAACGGGCGGTTGCGGAAGCTCGACAGCATCGCCAAAATAATCGCCAAATCGGCGGCCGGCTCATTGATTTTCACGCCGCCGACTGCGTTTAAAAACACATCTTGGTCAAAACAGGCAATGCCCGCATGGCGATTTAACACCGCCAGCAGCATCGCCAAACGGTTTTGCTCCAAGCCGACAGTAAGCCGTTTCGGCGTGAAGCCGTGGGCATCGTCCACCAGCGCCTGAATCTCCACCAGCAGCGGCCTTGAGCCTTCTTGTGTCACCAACACACACGAGCCGGGCACGTCATCACGATAGCTGGCGAGAAAAATCGCTGACGGGTTCGACACACCTTTCAAACCGTGTTCCGTCATCGCAAACACGCCCAATTCGTTGGCCGCGCCGAAGCGGTTTTTAATCGCCCGTATCATGCGGTAGTTGGAATGCGTGTCGCCCTCGAAATACAGCACCGTATCCACCATGTGCTCGAGCACACGCGGCCCCGCAATCGCGCCGTCTTTGGTGACATGACCGACCAAAATCATCGAAATGCCCATCTGCTTGGCCATGCGCGTGAGTTGCGCCGCACATTCGCGCACCTGCGACACCGAGCCGGGCGCAGACGTAATTTGGTCGGAATACATGGTTTGAATCGAATCAATCACCACCACTGCCGGCTCGTGCTGCTTCAAGGCCGTCTGAATCGCCTCCATGCGGATTTCCGCCAGCAGATTCACGCCCTCGCTCTGCAAGCCCAAACGCTGCGCACGCAAGGCCACTTGCTGCGCCGATTCCTCGCCCGACACATACAACACCTTGCGGTTTTGCGCCATCAGCGCGATGGTTTGCAGAAGCAGCGTCGATTTGCCGATACCCGGATCGCCGCCAAGCAGAATCACCGCGCCGTCTACCAACCCGCCGCCAAGCACACGATCCAGCTCGTTCATGCCGGTGGGATTACGCGGCACTTCGGTGGCCGTTACTTTCGATAATTCCTGCACTTGCGACACATCCGCCGCCCACGATTGGAAACGCGCATTCTTCGGCTCCGGCGCGGCCAGGCTTTCCTGCAAAGTGTTCCACTCGCCGCAATGCGGACATTTGCCCTGCCACTTGCTCGCCGTGCCGCCGCATTCGCTGCATTGGTAAATTGTTTTCGGTGCTTTTGCCATGATAGATAGAGGATAGAGGCCGTCTGAAAGAGGGAATTGTAACACGGCGCAACCGTTTCAGACGGCTTACTCATGCGGCATCTGTGGGGCAAAAGCTGCGGATTCCGGTTAAAAAACGCAAGATAAAATAAACATTCACGCAGGTATGTTGAATCGGCATGCGAATTTCGGCAAGATTAAAAAACGCCGACCGACATCCGATGCGGCACTTGAATGATTGCGAAAGGAATAACTATGAAACGCACTGCCATCTTATTACTGGCCGCCGCCATCGGCCTCTCCGGTTGCGTGGTTTACGATGATTACGACGGCTACAACCGTGGTGGTTTCCGCAGCGGCATTTCTTACGATAATGGCGTTTATTACAATAACGGTGTTGCCTACAACCACGATTACTACTACCGCACCAACGATGCCTACCGCCGCATGAACGAGCGCCAACGCGCCGTCTTTATCCGCGAGCAGCAGCAACGGCTGGAGCGTCAGCGCCTCAACCAGCAACGCGAACAAAACCGCCGCCGCACCGAGCAAGTGCGCCAGCAAAACGAACGCCAGCGCGAGCAGATGCAGCAACGTCAACGCGCCGAACAGCAGCGCCTGAACAACGAGCGCCGCGAGCAGTTGCGCGAGCGCCAACGCGCCGAGCAACAGCGTCAAAACAACCAGCGCAACGAGCAAGTGCGCCGCCAAAACGAGCAACGACGCGAGCAGATGCAGCGTCAAAATGAGCAACGCCGTGAGCAGATGCAGCGTCAAAGCCAACAACGCCGCGAGCAGCTGCAAAACCAAAACCGCCAGCGGGTGCAGCAGCAAAATCAGCAGCAGCGTGAAGTGCGTCGGCAAATGCGTGAAAACAGCAACCGCGCCATCCGCAGCAACAGCCCGTCACCGCAACGCAACAGCAATTGGTCGAGCGGCAGGAATTAACGGGCTAGTATAAGCTGTTATAACAGGACAGCCTGCGCGACTTATGGTTGCAGCATTAAGGCCGTCTGAAAGCATTTTCCGGCTTTCAGAGGGCCTTTGGTTTGTGTCGGGTTTATGGTTGATAAATCTGGTCAAAGATGCCGCCGTCGGCAAAGAAATACGGTTGCGCCTTGCTCCAGCCGCCGAAGGCTCCGTCGATGGTGACCAATTCAAGCGGCGGGAAACGGTCTTTGAATTCGGCTTGGATGCTTGGGTCGGTCGGGCGGTAATAATGCTTGGCGATGATGCGTTGGGCGTCTTCGCTGTAGAGTTGTGCCAGATATTCGGTTACTGCCGCGCGTGTGCCTTTAGCGTCGGCATTGGCATCGACAACCGCGACCGACGGTTCGCACAGAATCGACAGCGAGGGGGTGACAATTTCCAAATCGCCGCCGGATTGGTTGGCAGCCAGATGGGCTTCGTTTTCCCACGCCAGCAACACGTCGCCCAAACCGCGCCGGGTGAAAGAAATAGTAGACGCACGCGCGCCTGCGTCCATTACGGGTACGCGCCGGTAAAGCTCGGATACGAACTGTTTGGCCGTTTCATCACTGCCGCCGGAGCGGTGTTTGGCATAAGCCCAAGCGGCCAGAAAATTCCAGCGCGCGCCGCCGGAGGTTTTCGGATTGGGCGTTATCACCTGTACGTCGCCTTTGACTAAGTCATCCCAGTCGCGGATATTTTTGGGGTTGCCTTTGCGCACCAGAAAGACGATGGTGGAAGTGTAAGGTGTGCTGTTGTTGGGCAGAGCCTGCTGCCAGTCGGGGCGGATGAGGGTTTTGTCGCCTTTGTTGAGCGCGTCAATATCCCCCACCAATGCCAGCGTGACCACATCGGCTTTGAGGCCGTTCATCACTGCCAGCGATTGTTTGCCCGAGCCGCCGTTGGATTGCCGGATGCTGACTTCCTGGCCGGTTTTGCTGCGCCAGTATTTTTGAAACAGCGGATTGTATTCCTGATAAAGTTCGCGCGTGGGGTCGTAGGAAGCGTTCAGGATGGCAATCTTCCCGGCAGCGCCTGATGATGTTTGGCCGTTGCTTTGGCCGCAGGCGGCCAATGTCAGCGCTAAGGGTAAGGCCAGCCACAAGGATTGGACTGCTTTCATGAATTGCTCCTGCCGATGGATGATGCAGGCAATATAGCAAGGCGTATGCGCGGCATGAAATACCGTTTTCGCATTTGTTTATAACCCGATTGCGGCAGCGCGGTTGCTTTGAGCAAAGAAAAATCCCTTGTTTCGCAACAAGGGATTTTTCGTAATGCTGGCGGAGTAAGAGGGATTCGAACCCTCGATCCAGGTTTAAGCCCAGATGCACCCTTAGCAGGGGTGTGCCTTCAGCCTCTCAGCCATTACTCCGTCAAGAGATGCGAACTATACCCGAGCGGGTAGGATACGTCAAGGGCGGAGCGGCGGTTTTTTCGGAAATCGGCAGGGGTTGGGATTAAATCCCTGAATTTCATTTGAATTCGTTTGGTGGCAGGAAAGGCTTTTGTTTTCAAGGTGTGGATACTTCAGATATAAAAAACCGCACCAAACGGTGCGGTTTTTTCAGACGGCATCAATTACATGCGTTCGATCATGGCTTTGCCGAATTGCGAGCAGGAAACTTCGTTGGCATCGTCCATCAGGCGGGCGAAGTCGTAAGTCACCTGTTTGTCGCCGATGGCTTTTTCCATAGACGCAATCACCAAATCAGCAGCTTCTTTCCAGCCCAGATGACGCAGCATCATTTCGGCAGACAGAATCAGCGAGCCAGGGTTTACTTTGTCTTGACCGGCGTATTTCGGTGCGGTGCCGTGGGTGGCTTCGAATACGGCGTAGCTGTCGGAAATGTTGGCGCCCGGTGCAATACCGATGCCGCCTACTTGAGCCGCCAGCGCGTCGGAAATGTAGTCGCCATTCAGGTTGAGGGTGGCAATCACGTCGTATTCAGCCGGACGCAATACGATTTGTTGCAGGAAAGCGTCGGCAATCGCGTCTTTCACGATGATGTCTTTACCGGTTTTCGGGTTTTTGAATTTGCACCACGGGCCGCCGTCGAGCAGTTCGGCACCGAATTCTTTTTGTGCCAGCTCATAGCCCCAATCGCGGAAGCCGCCCTCGGTAA
>CAYVIS010000030.1:0-14136 GCA_964451565.1 uncultured Neisseria sp. | reverse complement strand
CTCGGCCTGCTGCTGATGTGGCTGGCTTTGCGTAAAAACAAAGGCCAACAAAAAGAACACGATGCTTTGGTGCAGCGTTTCAGCCAATACCGCCAAGATGTCGACAAACACTTCACCGACACTGCCACCGCCGTTGACGAGCTCAACCGCAGCTATCAGAAAGTCATCCAGCATCTGAGCAGCGGCGCGCAAAACCTGATGGGCAAAGAAGCGCTGCAAGAGCAATTGGCCAAACGCAGCGACAAAGCCGTGACCGTCGGCTATCTCGCTGCCGCAGGTGCCACGAGTGCCGCCGTGTTGGCCGAGCCGGAAGATGTCGTGGTGGCAACACCCATTCCCGATATGCCGATGCCGCCCGAAGCCGCCGTCACCCCCGTGCCCCTCGACCCGGTGGAACAAGAGCCGGTCAGCGATGCGCCGGTGATTCCGCAGGCGATTTTAGAGCGGCACGAAGTAGAAGACGTTGAAGGCATGGCCGCCCCCGCGCCTGCCGAAGCCGCTACCGATGCAGACGCCGAAGACGATTTGCGCCGCTGATGCCGTGATTGCTTTCTCACAACAGGCTGTCTGAAACCGGATTGTTTTCAGACGGCCTGAGACCTTTGAAAAATACATTTTTTCTTGAAAATAACTCATAAACCCGTCATTCCGGCGCAGGCCGGAATCCACTTTTTGTGCAAAGCTGTTTTAAAATCAAACTTCTGAAGTTTGAGCGGATGGATTCCGGCCTGCACCGGGGTAGCGTAGCGGACTTGCGCAGCTAATGACGAAGTTTGGTCGCTTTGTGATGATGCAATAATAATTTCGCAAAGGTCTCCGCCTGTTTGCTGAGTTGAACCTTTTTCAGCGTGGGCGGCGCCACGAAACGATTACCGCCCTCTGCCCGCCAAACATATCCGCACAATGTTTTCCACACAAAAATACCCGCCGAAATCATGCTTCGGCGGGTATTTTTCCATTAATCTATCACGCAACACACTCAGGCTTCACCGGCAAGTGTTCAGGCCGAGGCCTTTGCAAAATACTTTTTAGTCGCTCCTGCGCAGGCAGGAGCCCAGACTGAAGCATCGCTTCAGCTGTCGGCCAAACAATAGTAATCAAACAAAACAGAAATATTTCTATAGTGGATTAGATTTGAATCAGGACAAGGCGGGGAGCCGCAGACAGTACACCTAGTACGGCAAGGCGAGCCAACGCTGTACTGGTTCAAATCTAATCCACTATATTTTTAATCAACTGCTTTCTGAAGCCCTACCACAAGCAAAGCGCGGCTTTGCCCTGGGCTCCTGCCTGCGCAGGAGCGACGGGTATCATTTTTGCAAAAGTCAGGCCGTCTGAAACGGTGCGACGCTTATCGATTAGCTGCTGCCGTCGGCTTGTGCCGCATCGTGCCCGAAGGTTTTGGCGATTTTGTCCACATTCAGGCTTTTGGCCATCGCGTCGAAAATACTCTTATAGACACCGCCTTTGGCATACACGGCTTCATGCTCGCCATGCTCGACAATTTCACCTTTTTCCATCACATAGGTGTAATCGGCATCGATAATTTGGCCGAGGCTGTGCGAAATGATAATCACGGTGCGGTTTTGCTTGATGGCATCGAGGCTGTTTTTAATCTGTTCGGCGGCAATGGCATCGAGGCTGGCCGTAGGCTCATCCAAAAAGATAATCGGCGGATCTTTCAAAAACATGCGCGCAATGGCAATCCGCTGCTGCTGGCCGCCGGAAAGCGACAGCGCGTCGCTCTCATAGCCTTCGGGCATCTGCATAATCTGCTCGTGTATCGAGGCTTTTGCGGCGGCGGTTTCGATTTCTTCCTGCGTGGCGTTCATTTTGCCGTAGCGGATATTTTCGGCGATGCTGCCGCTGAAAATATGGTTTTTTTGCAGCACAAGGCCGATGTTGTCGCGCAGGTATTGGGTGTCGACGTCGTTGATGTCTACCCCGTCGATGCGGATGTGGCCGGAAGCGGGGGCGTAAAATTTATCCAACAGGCTGATGAGCGTGGATTTGCCCGCACCGGAAAGCCCCACCAGCGCGGTAATCGCATTGGGGCGGATTTCCATATGGATGTTTTTCAGCGCATGAAAGCCGTTGGGATAGCTGAAATCGACGTTTTCCAGCGTGAAATGGCCGCGTAAAGGCTGCGGTTTTTCCTGCCCGGAAGGCTCCACTTCGTTATCGGCTTCGATAATGGCAAAAAAGCTTTCCGAATAAATCAGCGCATCGTTGATTTCATCGTAAATGCGGTGCAGCGAGCGGATGGGCGCGGATACATTATTAAACAGCAGCACATGATACATAATCATGCCGATGCTCATGGTGCCTTGCAGCACGAAAAATGCGGTAAGGATGATAATCAGCACCACGCCGATTTGCTCGATAAACGATTTCAAGCCGTCAAATACAAAACCGAGCTGGCGCGTTTGCATTTGGTTTTCGGTAAGCGTTTTTTGCAGCGTGAGCTGTTTGTCGGCCTCGATGGCTTCGCGGTTAAACGATTTAATCACCGTAATCGACTGGATAATGCCGATAATGCCCTGGCTTTTCTTTTCCATATTGGTGCGGAAAGAGCGGCGCCAGCCCACCAGTTTATTGGCCTGTTTTACGGTAATCCAAAAATACAGCGGCACAATCATCGTGGCCACGAGCCCCACCCACACGTTGGCCCAATACATCAGCGCCAATGCAATCGCCGCGCTGGTAAACAGCGGCAGAATGTCGATAAAGAATATCTGCACCAGCCGCGTGAGCGAGCTGATGCCGCGATCGATACGGGTTTGCAGCTTGCCCGCCTGATTGTTGTCATCGCTGAAAAACGAGAGTTTGTAGGTGAGAAAGCGCTCGATAATCGCCTGTGCCAAATCCTGCGATACCAAAATCTTCAGTTTTTCGCCGTAGTATTTTTGGCCGAACGTCACCAATGTATTCAACACTTCTTTGCTGAGCAAAATGGCGCTGATAATCGCCAAAATGCGCCAGCCTTGCGATACGCCCTGATGGTGTTCCACCAAGCCGTTGATGCTGTCGACCGTATATTGCAAGGTGAGCGCGTTGACCTGCGCAGCCAGCGAGCCGATGAGCGTCAAAATCAATGTGATGATAACCAATGGCCGATAAGGGCGCACAAAAGGTCTTAATTTATGAAAAAGTTGCCAAATATTCATTGATAAACAATCAGTAAACGAAACAACCCGCAGTTTAACCGATTTGCCGCCCACCTGCCTGCATCAGGCCGTCTGAAAAAATACTTTGATTCGGCAAACCTTGCCGCTACAATAAGCTACAAGCTTGACCAACCCAAGCCGCATAAGAAAAACACTTCATACAAAGGAAACCTGAATGAGCAGCTTCCCCGCCCAAATCAAAATCCCCGCCACCTATATGCGCGGCGGCACGTCCAAAGGCGTCTTTTTCAAACTGGCCGACCTGCCCGCCGCCGCGCAAACGCCCGGTGCGGCACGCAATGCCATTTTGTTGCGCGTGCTCGGCAGCCCCGACCCCTACGGCAAACAAATCGACGGCCTCGGCAACGCCAGTTCCTCCACCAGCAAAGCGGTGATTCTGGATAAATCCGGCCGCCCCGACCACGATGTCGATTACCTGTTCGGCCAAGTTTCCATCGACAAACCGTTTGTCGATTGGAGCGGCAACTGCGGCAACCTCTCCGCTGCTGTCGGCGCTTTCGCCATCCACGCAGGCTTGGTTGCCCCCGAGCGCATCCCTTCAGACGGCCTCTGCACCGTGCGCATCTGGCAGGCCAATATCGGCAAAACCATTATCGCGCATGTGCCGATCAGCAACGGCGAAGTGCAGGAAACCGGCGATTTCGAGCTGGACGGCGTGACCTTCGCCGCCGCCGAAATCCAGCTTGAATTCCTCGACCCTGCCGATGATGGCGACGACGGTGGCGCGATGTTCCCCACCGGCAATCTGGTTGATGAGTTGGAAGTGCCCGGTGTCGGCACGTTTCAGGCCACGCTGATTAACGCCGGTATTCCCACCGTATTTGTCAACGCTGCCGACATCGGCTACCACGGCACCGAGCTGCAAGACGACATCAACAACGACACCGAAGCCCTCGCGCGCTTTGAAACCATCCGCGCTTACGGCGCACTGAAAATGGGTTTGATTCAAGACCTTGCCGAAGCCGCCACCCGCCAGCACACGCCCAAAGTAGCGTTTGTATCACCGCCCAAAGATTACACCGCCTCCAGCGGCAAAGCGGTAAACGCCGCCGATGTTGATTTGCTGGTGCGCGCGCTGAGCATGGGCAAGCTGCACCACGCCATGATGGGCACCGCCGCCGTGGCCATCGGCACCGCCGCCGCCATTCCCGGCACGCTGGTGAACCTGGCCGCAGGCGGCGGCGAACGCGAAGCCGTGCGCTTCGGCCACCCTTCCGGCACCCTGCGCGTAGGCGCACAAGCCGCACAGGAAAACGGCGAATGGCGTGTGACCAAAGCCATCATGAGCCGCAGCGCCCGCATCATTATGGAAGGCAATGTGCGCGTACCCGGCGATTGTTTTTGAGGATTGTTCATTGAGGCCGTCTGAAAAGAGGCCGTCTGAAAAAGCCCCGCCTGTTGCGGGGCTTTTGTTTATCTGCCGCGCCATCCGATAGCTTATAAACAGTTTAATTCAACGGATGACAACCCGATTTTCTGCCACACCTATTTCCCCCCACCGGCGCCAAAACGATACTTTTTATTTAACCTGCACACTCAGGCCGTCTGAAACATCAGTTTTTCTGATGGCCTCAATCCATAGAAATAATTTCACAAACCCCCACGCTTCGATTACATTTCACTACAAACAAACCCAAGCGCATATCGACACAAGAAGAACATACAGGAGAAACCCATGAGCCAAGAAACCCACAAACTGATTCTGGTCTTAAACTGCGGCAGCTCGTCGCTCAAAGGTGCACTGCTCGACAGCGAAAACGGCGAGCTGGTGTTGAGCTGCTTAGCCGAAAAGCTCACCACCCCCGAGGCCTACATCACCTTCAACTATTTTGAAAACCCGAAAGTGCAGCTGGTCGGCCGCCGCTCATGGTTTGTCAACAAGGTAAACGGCGAGCGCCACCGCGTAGAGCTTACCGAGAAAAACGACCACACCGGCGCGGTAGAAGCGCTGCTGGAAGAATTGAAAGCCCACGATTTGCAGGGCTTGGTTGTCGCCATCGGCCACCGCGTAGTACACGGCGGCGAAAAATACTCCGGCTCGGTATTGATTACCGATGACGTGATTAACACGCTGGAAGAATGCATTCCGCTGGCGCCGCTGCACAACCCGGCCAACCTCACCGGCATCCGCGCCGCCCAAACCATTTTCCCCGGCCTGCCCAATGTGGGCGTGTTTGACACCGCCTTCCACCAAACCATGCCCGAGCATGCCTACACTTATGCCGTGCCGCGCGAACTTTACCGCAAACACGGCCTACGCCGTTACGGCTTCCACGGCACCAGCTACCGCTATGTGGCGCAAGAAGCCGCCAACCTGCTCGGCAAAAACATCAAAGACACCGCACTGGTGATTGCCCACTTGGGCAACGGTGCATCTGTAGCCGCCGTGCTCGGCGGCGAATCGAAAGACACCAGCATGGGCCTCACCCCGCTCGAAGGCCTGGTGATGGGCACCCGCAGCGGCGACCTCGACCCCGGCGCATTCGGCTTTATAGAAGAAGCCACCGGCCTGAGCGCCAGAGAAGTCACCGACATGCTGAACAAAAAATCCGGCCTGCTGGGCATTTCCGAACTTTCCAACGACATGCGCAGCATTCAGGAAGCCGCCGCCGAAGGCCATGAAGGCGCGAAGCTGGCGCTTGAAGTGACCGCCTACCGCCTCGCCAAATACATCGCCTCGATGACCGTCGCCACCGGCCGACTCGATGCCATCGTGTTTACCGGCGGCATCGGCGAAAACTCCAGCCTGATTCGTGCCAAAACCATCGGCTACCTCGGCATCCTCGGTATCGAGTTTGACGATGCGGCCAACGAAGACGTGCGCTTCGGCAAAGCAGGCTTCATCACCCGCCCCGGCACCGCACCTGCGGTATTGGTCGTGCCCACCAACGAAGAGCGCATGATTGCATTCGACACGCTGGAATTATCGGGCGTCGGCAAATAATCCGCCTGCAATCAATCAGGCCGTCTGAAAGATAAATGCTTTCAGACGGCCTGAGACCTTTGCAAAATTACTATATGAACCATCGTAAATCACTCAAATCCGTCATTCCGGCGCAGGCCGGAATCCAGCTGCCGAAATTCAGCTTGTTGATTTTAAGCAGCTTCAAGCGGGAAATGGATTCCGGCCTGCGCTGGGGTAGCGTAGCGGACTTGCGCAGCTAATGACGGATTTATTGGCTATTTTCAAGGAAGAATGTATTTTGTAAAGGCCTCAGCCTTTCATATTTTTCACGTGAACAAACAACGCACACAGCCAAACCGCCCAAGCCTTTCAGACGGCCTCGCTGCATCGTTCACCTTTTACTGAATCAGCTTCGACACCGTTTTAAACGCAGGATGCTTGGCATCTGCCAAAAGCTGGAACAACACGCTTTCCACATTCGACACCACCACGCCCGCCGCGCTCATCTGCGCCAGCGCATTGGCTTTGTTGGCTGCGGCGCGCGATGTGGTGCACTCAAACGGCACATACACCGCATAACCTGCGGCGCGCAAATCCAGCGCGGTTTGCAGCATGCACACATGCGCTTCTGCCCCAACAAGAATCACATTCTGCGCGCCCTGTGTTTTCAGCGCGGCGGCCACTTCGTCGGTGAACGCTGAAAAACGGGTTTTCTCAAACAGCAGCGCATCGCCCAGCAGCAGCTTCACCGCCGCCACGGTCACGCCCAAGCCTTTCGGGTATTGTTCCGTCACCAGCAACGGCACGGCCAGCGCCTGCAAACCCTGCAACAACAGACGGCTGCTTGCCACCATTGCCTCCGCCTCATTCAGCGCGGGCGTGAGGCGCTCTTGAATGTCGACCACGATGCACACGGTGTTTTCACTGTTTAAAGCATTCATTTATTTTCTCCTCGCTATGCCTGTTATCCGGCAAATTATTATAGTGGATTAGGTTGAATCAAGATAAGGCGGAGAGCCGCAGACAGTACACTTGGTACGGCAAGGCGAAAACGCTGCATGGGTTCAAATTTAATCCGCTATAAAAACCCACTATAGCGGATAGCGGCACGGCCTGACAAGCATTACGCCCATCAAACAAGGCCGTCTGAACGCGTTCAGACGGCCTTATGCAAATCATGCGGCTTACGAGCGGTAATCGGCGTTTATCGACACATAGCCGTGCGACAAATCGCAGGTATACACGGTGGCCGATGCCTGGCCGCGCTGCAAGTCCACGCGCACGAGGATTTCGTCTTCGTTCATCACTTTCTGTCCCGCCGCTTCGGTGTAGCTGGCCGCGCGGCCGCCTTGTTCGGCCACCAATACTTCGCCCAGATAGAGGCGCACTTTGTCGGTGTCGAGATTGTCGATGCCCGAATAGCCGATGGCGGCGAGCAGGCGGCCGAGGTTGGGGTCGCTGGCGAAAAAGGCGGTTTTCACCAGCGGCGAATGAGCGATGGCATAAGCCGCTTGACGGGCTTCGGCACGGCTTTCGGCATTTTCCACTTTGATGGTTATCAGCTTGGTCGCGCCTTCGCCGTCGCGCACGATGGCCTGCGCCAATTCCAGCGCCAGACTGCCGAGCAGGGCTTTGAGCTGGTCGTAGCGCGGGTCGGCGGTGTTGTCGATTTCGTTTTGGCCACACTTGCCGGTGGCGACAATCACGAAGCTGTCGTTGGTGCTGGTATCGCCGTCGACGGTGATGCTGTTAAACGAGGCATCGGCCACTTCCTGCGTGAGCATCTGCAAAATCGGCTGCGACACTTTGGCGTCGGTCACGATAAAGCCGAGCATGGTGGCCATATTCGGGCAAATCATGCCCGAGCCTTTGGCGATACCGGTGGCGCGCACGGTGTGGCTGCTGCCGATTTGCGCTTCGCGGCTGCCGGCTTTGGGAACGGTGTCGGTGGTCATGATGGCGCGGGCGGCATCGTTCCAATGCACCGGCTTCACGCTCGGCAGTGCGGCGGTGATTTTATCGATCGGCAGCGGCTCCAGAATCACGCCGGTGGAAAACGGCAACACCTGCTCCACTTCGCAGCCCACCTGCTCGGCGGCGGCGGCGCACATCGCCAGCGCGTCTTCGCGCCCTTTCGCGCCGGTGCCCGCATTGGCATTGCCGGTGTTGATGACGAGCGCGCGGATGCCGTTTTCATTGGCCAGATGCGCTTTGGCCACATGCACGGGCGCGGCGCAGAAACGGTTTTGGGTAAACACCGCGCCGACGCTGTTGGTTTTGTTCAACACAATCAGGGTCAGATCGTCGTGATCGGGCTTTTTCACGCCTGCCTGCCCCACAAACACCTGCGCACCGTCGATATTCAACAATTCCGACGCTTCTTTTTCTCGCAAATTCACTGCCATGTTTTATTTCTCCCTGGTTACAGATTCGGCAGACGCGGCCTGTTGCGCCTGCTCGGCGGCATATTCTTCCTGCACGCGCTGGCGGTAGCGCAAGCCTGCGGCATGGTAAAACGGCTTGGGCGAAAACTGGCGCGACACCTGAGATGCAAAAATAGCACCAATCAAGAGCCAAAACAACAAATTCTGCCCGCCGGTCATCTCCATCACAATCACGCTGGCGGTGAGCGGCGATTGGGTGGCTGCCGCCAAAAAAGCCGCCATGCAGATCAACACCAACACATTGGCGCCGGTTTCCAAGCTGGCAAATTGGGCAATCTGCTGGCCTATCATCGCGCCCACGCTGAGTGCCGGCGTGAAAATGCCGCCGGGAATGCCCGCCCAATAAGACAACACCGTGGCCGCCCATTTGGCCAGCGCCACGCCCGGCGGCGCTTCATACATGCGCCGCAGCGCGCCCGAAGCTTCGTGATAGCCGGTGCCGAAAGTCTGCCCCTGATAAACCGTGCCGATGGCCGCCAGCAAAAGGCCGATAATGCCCGCCAGCAAAAGCGGGTGGCGACGCATCCAGCTGCGCCAGCGCTCCGGCGCCGCCCAAACCGCACCTTTATAGAGAAAACGGGCAAACAAGCCGCCGGCCACGCCGCACACCAGCGCACACAACAACACCCACACCAGCATATTCGGCAGCGCCTCGCCGTGAAAGCCCGAAAAATAAGGGTTGTTGCCCTGCACCGCCACCTGGATAAAGCCCGCAGCCAACACGCCGATAAAAATCTGCCGCTCCCAGCGCAGCATCACCCCGCGCCCCAGCTCCTCGATGGCAAACACCACCCCCGCCAGCGGCGCATTAAACGCCGCCGCCAAACCGCCCGCCGCACCCGCAGCAAGCAAATCGTTTTCCTGCAAGCCCTTAAAGGCCAGATTGTGTTTTTTACACCAAGCGCCCCAAGCCGCCATCACCGCCGCGCCCACCTGCACCGACGGCCCTTCACGCCCGATAGACGCCCCGGCCAGCATGCCCAGAAAAGTGAGCGGGATTTTCAGCAGCGTCTGCCCCAGCGCCACCAGCCGCGTTTTCTGCGCCCCGTGCGGCAACGACAGCGATGCGAGCACCTGCGGAATGCCGCTGCCCGCCGTATAAGGCGCAAAACGGCGCGTGAGCCAGACAATCAGCGGCAGCCCCAACGGCAGCGCCACCCAGGCAAACCAAGGATACTGCTGCACCCAATGCGCATTCTGCTCCAGCGCCCAATCGGCCATTTTGGCAAACAGCAGCGAAACAAGCGCCACCAGCGCCGAACCAAACAGCAGAAACACAAACGCAATGGTTTTGCGCGACAAACGCCGCGTTTGGATGATTTTGTGCGACAGCCGTTGCCCGATCAGGCGGCTCCACGAGGAAAAAACGTTTTTCATAATTTAATGGGGAAAGAGAGTAAGAAAGCAGCCGCGGCGGCAAATCCGTTTCAGACGGCCTCAGCCCGGTGAATAAGTGGCTCAACGGGATAAAGGCCGCGTAAAACTGATATTATGAACATCTTTTCCGGCACGATAAACCCATCGGCATCAATCAGGCCGTCTGAACGCGGTTTTCAGCCGCTAAGTGTGGTATTTGGCCAAGTTTTTATCGTGTCTGCACAGATTTGTTCAGACGGCCTCAGCCTATTCCGTCAGGCCGTCTGAACACGTTAATAAAATAAACCCGTTGTTTCAGCCTGACGGCGGTTTTGATAAATCAGTACCAAGCATTCAGACGGCCTTACCCTCAACGCCTGCGGTAATAACCTTTCGCCAGCTTCCGCGCCTGCCGGTACCAACGCCGCTGCACCCGCGCCGACGGCCGCTCAGCCGCATACAGCCAATACTCGTATTCATCCAACAAGCGCTTGAGCGCCGCATCGGCCGCCATGCCGTTTTGCTGCAACAGCCGCTGCAGTTCAGTGGCGCTGGTAGCCGCTACTGTTGCATCCTCTTCACCCATCAGCGCAGTTTTCAGCAGCATAAACCCGGCCTGCAAATCGTCGCGCTCCTGTCTGCGGTTGGCAAACCACCAGCGCAACAGCGGCAGCAGCGCCAACAGCAGCGCGGCAGGCACGGCCAGCAACAAAGTTTGCCAGTTGAAACCGCCCAAGCCCAGCGCGGCAAAGAAGCTTCGCTGGCGGCTTTGGTCGTAGTTCACCACCCATTGCTGCCAGTAAAACTGCCCCGCCTCGCGCCAACGCGACCAACGGCTGCTGCTGCCCGCCACGCGGCTGCGTTCGTTTTCATCCAAAGCCGCGCCGATGCCGCCGCTGCTGCGTTGCGACGAAGCAGCGGCGGTGGGATCGACCCGCAGCCAGGCCGCTTCTTCGGCCAGCCACACTTCCGCCCACGCATGCGCATCGCGGCTGCGGATTTGCCAAAAGCCGCCCTCGGCATTGTATTCCGCGCCCAGATAACCGGTCACCACCCGCGCGGGCAACCCGGCGGCGCGCATCATCACCACAAAGCTTTGCGCATAATGTTCGCAAAAGCCGCGGCGCTGGCGGAACATAAATTCGTCGATGCCGTTGTTGCCCGGCATGCGCGGCGGCTGCAAGGTATAGGCAAACGACTGGCGGCGGTAATAATGCAGCGCCTGATCGATAAACTGGCGCGCACTCACCGACTGGCGCGCCAATGATTCGGCCAGTTGGCGGGTTTGCAGGTTGCCCGGCGGCAAATCGGTGTAAAACGCGCGCTCCGCCGCGCTCAGCCGGTGCGGCAGCAAGCCGCCCAAATCTGCCTGCAAAGCCACCCGCCGCAAACCCTCGCGGCTGGCGCGCGCACGCACCACCTGCCCCAAGCGCTTTTCCAGCCCCCGTGGCAAATTTTCGGTCGGATAATCGAGTGCGGGCAACACGCCCCGTTGGTCGCGCAGAATCATCTGATAAACCACGGTCTGCCCCGCATCGGCATCCACCCGCGCTTCATCAACGTAAGATTCGTCCACCGCCCGCCAGCGCGTGCCGTCGAATTCACCCATAATGATGGCGCGCCAATACAAATCGCTCGCTTGCGGGCGGTAGCCGTCGGCAAACGTCACATTCGCCACCCATTCGTTGCTCTGCACCAGATTGCTGATGCTGCCCGGCTCCATGCTGTCGGAAAGCCCGGTCTGCGCCTGCGCCTCGTCGGACTGCGGAATGCGCCACAACGGCTCGTTCAGGCGCGGCACGCTCACAAACAGCACCACCATCAGCGGCAACGTCAGCAACAGCGCACGCACGCCCTGCCCCAACGCCTCTTTCAGCGCCAGCCCGCACAACAGCGCAAAACACACCACCACCGCCAACAAGGCCGACAGCAGCCAAACGCCCACCAACAGGCTTTGGTTCAACACCACGCCGGAGCCGATTAAAAACAGCATCGCCAGCAGCAACACCTGCCAATCGCGCGCGCTGTGCCCCTCAAACGCTTTAAGCATCACCAGCAACAGTAAAAACGCAATGCCGCCCTCGCGCCCCACCAGCGTGCCCAACTGCTGCCACACCAGCGCCGCCGCCATCACCATCATCAACAGCCGCGCCGCCAACGGCACTCTGCCGACATTCAGCCGCAACAACGCCACGCGCAACAGCCACAAACCGCCGAACAGCGCCGTCACCACCACTGGTAGCGACGCCGCCAACGGCAACGCCGCCCACAGCAACGCCAGCAAAATAGCGGTTTGCGCCAAGCGCGACGGCTGGTGACGGAGAAAAGGCGGGTTGATAATCATCATATAAAGAAAAGGAAAAAATCGGGATAAATTGGGGAGTTAGAGGGCAGTTTACGCCTACATACCAAATTGCGGCGCTCGGCATACTTTCAGACGGCCTAAAACATAGATTCAACCATTTGCGATTAAATAATCAGCCGGTTTCATACCCATACAGGTTTCAGACGGCCTCACAAAACCAAAGGCCGTCTGAAACCCTCACCACAAAGCCAATGCCGTCAAACACACGCTGCGCATGCCGTTTTGCGGCGCAATCGTGTGTTGCGGCAACACCAGCGTATAAGACCGCCCGCTGCGTTCGGCTTCGAGCACGCGCTGGCAGAGCAGCCCGGCCAGCCGTTCTTTCGGCGTGCCTGCGGGGTAGTCTTGCCACGAAATCACCTCATCGCGGCTTTCAGACGGCCTGTCTTCAAAACGTTTGTCGAGCATTTCACCGGTTTTGGCATAAGCTTTCCAGGCCACATGCTGCAACGATGCGCCCGGCCGGTGCGCCTGCAGATAAGCCAAATCGTCGCCGCCCTGCTGCGGCAGTTGCTGCACACCTACTTCGGCGGCCTGCGGGCTGCCCGGGCGGTCGTGAGTAATCGGTGCAGGAAACACCACTGCATCGCTCGGCCACTGCCACACCACCTGCACCATGCTGATGCCGAAAGGCGCACTGCTGGCGGTGCGCAGCGCGGGCACATGCAGATAGCCGCGTTGGCGTGCGGGCAATGCCCACGCAAACGGCTGCCGTCCGCCGGCATCCACCGCCCACGGCTGCCATTCCGCCTCAGCGCCCTGTTGCAAAAATTCGTCTTCATTACACAGCCACAAACGGCGCCGCCGCCCGCCCTGCGCCGTCAGCACCAGCGTTGCCGTTTCCCCGGCAAACACTTCCTGCGGCATGGCCACGTCGATTTGCAGCGTCAGCAGTTGGCGCAGATTCATCAACACCGCCACCAGCGCAAATCCGGCCAGCCAAAATGCGGCGGCATACGCCAGATTGACCTGATAATTCAGCCCCACCAGCCACAGCAGCAACACCATCAGCGCCAAGCCCGCGCCCAAACGTGTGGGGCGGCAGTGCAGCGCCGCCAAATCGGGCGAACGGCCTGCCACGGCGGGCAGGTCTTTATTGCGAAACGGCCACATGATTGAGCAACTCCGCCAGCATGCGCGCGCTGTTGTGGCCGCTTTGCACCGGGGCAACACGGTGATTGGCCACCGCCACCCACACGGCTTTGATGTCGTCGGGCAACACATGCGCGCGCCCCTGCATAAACGCCCACGCCTTGGCCGCGCGCACCACCGCCAGCCCGGCGCGCGGGCTCAAGCCCAACACAAACCGGCCCGGTTGGCGGGTTGCCTCAACCAAGCGGTAAACATAATCGGCGGCGGCCTGCGAAAACGTCACCGCCATCGCCTGCTGCTGCCATTGCTGCAGCGTGTCGGCGTCGCACACCGGCTGCAAGGCGGGCAGCGCGCGGCGGCGGTCGCCCTGAAAATACAGCGCTTTTTCCGCGTCCGCCGCCGGATAGCCCATGCTCAAGCGCATCATAAAGCGGTCGAGCTGCGATTCGGGCAGCGCAAACGTGCCCAGCTGCTCCACCGGATTTTGCGTAGCCACCACGATAAACGGTTTGGGCAGCGCATAGGTTTGGCCGTCGACCGACACCTGCCGCTCCTCCATCGCCTCCAACAGCGCCGATTGCAGCTTGGGCGAAGTGCGGTTGATTTCGTCGGCCAGCAAAAACGAATGGAACACGGGGCCGGGATGGAATTCGAAGCGGCCTTCATCGGGGCGGTAAACATTCACGCCGAGCAAATCGGAAGGCAGCATATCGTTGGTAAACTGCACGCGGCGGTAATCCAGCCCCAACACCGCCGCCAGCCCGTGCGCCAGCGTGGTTTTGCCCA
>CAYVIS010000029.1:0-14540 GCA_964451565.1 uncultured Neisseria sp. | reverse complement strand
AAAACTGTACCTTAGTGGGTTGGAGGGGGTGTCCAACTTTTTGGGTACAGTTCAGGTTTCAGACGGCCTTTTGTTTGTGAATTTGCCCTTTCGTTTCAAGGCTCATACATCTGCGCCCATTTGGCGTATCCTGCAAGCTATTATTTAATAAGCATATTTCTAATCCACATAATAGTTTGCACTGCGAAATGTTATACAGCTCACTATTATAGTTTGCACTGCGAAATGTTATACAGCTCACTATTAATGCGGATGGTTATTGTGCGTCGATACCGGCCGTAACGGCTTGCGGAAAACAGCCTGCCGATGGGTGCTGGCACGTGTTTTGATACACGAAGCCGTCCACCGGCTGCACGATTTAATTGAGCGTATTATGAAATTATCCCTGATTATCCCGATTTACAACGGCGCGGAATTTGTAGCCAACTTGGGCGCCAACATCCTCAAGCTGCATCAAACCGTCAGCGACATCGAATTTATCATTGTGAACGACGGCTCCACCGACCAAACTTCTGCTGCGCTGCATGCGTTTCTGGCCGAACACAGTGAATCAGGCCTGAACTGCCGCCTGTTCGAGCAGGCCAACGGCGGTGTCAGCAGCGCCCGCAATCTGGCTCTGGAACACGTGCGCGGCGAATATGTGATGTTTATGGACCACGACGACAACATTGATGCGTCGAAACTGGCCGAGCTGTTGGTCAAACTGTATCCGTCGCAAGCCGAGCTGCTGCAGTTTAATTGTGACGAACGCTTCCCCGCCTACGGCCAAATTATCAGCCTGTCCGACTATATGGTTGATTTCCCGTTTTTATCCTGCGTGTGGAGCTATGTCTACAAACGCAGCATCATCCGCGAACACAATCTGCGATTCACCGTCGGCATGAAATATCTGGAAGACGGGCTGTTTTTGCTCGACTATCTGTTGAAAATCGACAAAGTGATGGTGAGCAACAGCCAGGTTTACGATTATGTCGACAACCCGGCCTCGGTAATGCGCGCCGAACGCAGTCATGCCCAAAACCAAAAATTTCTGGATGATGTCGACCTGGCGGTACGCGGCTATTCGAATATGATCGGCGTGCACCCGTCAGCCGCAGTCGACACGCGCGTAAAAGAAATCCGCGATTCGTTTCTGTTTATCTATATCATCAATATGCTGAAGCTGAATGTGCCCAACGAAGAGCTGTTTGCGCGCCTGCAGGCTTGCGGCTATGATTTCAAACTGGCCGACTATCCGAGCAAATTCAACAACCGTCTGCCGGTGCGGGTATTGTGCAGCATTTTCCGCAACAAGCCCCTGCTGGGTTTGTTTGCACGCAGCCAGGCTTTTAATCTGGTGAAAAGCATCGCCTAAGCCGGATGATAACAACAAGGCCGTCTGAACATCATTCAGACGGCCTTTTATATGTAGAAAACCGCATAAGCCAAACAGTATGGAGTGCAAGACAGATACTGTTGCCGCTCGAGATTAGTGGGTAATGGTCACGCTGCATTTCCGTTTGCCATTCAGGTGGCCAAGCCTTGATTTCAGTCATTTCCCACACCTCAGGCCGTCTGAAACACTTCAATGTTTCAGACGGCCTTCAGTTATCAATCAAATTATGTGCAAAAACTATTCCGGCAAACGTTCGATAATGCCGACGCCGACGGCATCGGGGCCGATATAGGTGCCGAGCACGGGCGTAATCGGGATGCCTTGCAGGTGCAGGCCGGTTTTGCTGTGCAGCTTGCGGGCAAACTGCCGGTAGAGCTCGAGGTTGCCGCCATACATGCCGCCGAATACCAAGTTGCGGCGGTCGCGCCCTTCGATGCGTTTGGCGACGGCGTCGACCATGGCGTCGAGCAGCGCGTCTTCGTTATAGGTGTCGGCCAGCGGCGTGAGGCGGTTGTTGCTGAAGTGGAACACGGGTTTGATGCCCAGCCACTTGCCCAAGGTCACGCCGATGCGGCTGAAGCCGTCGCTGATGGTGGCCTGACGCAGCGAGGTGAAGCCGACTACGATTTCGCCGTGCGGTTTGAGCCGCTCCAGATAATCGACTACTTCTTCCGCCGGTTTGCCCGCCTGCAACAGCCGCAGCGCTTCCAAAGCGAAAAAGCCTTCGGGCATGCCCACCAGGCCGGTGTCGACGATATGGATGGGCATCACGTCGGCCATTTCCGCCGCCACTTGTCGGATAAGGGCGGCGCTGTTGCTCAGCTTGCCGCTGATGGTGGTGACGATGGCTTCGTGATAACCCTGTTGGTGCAGATATTGGAAGATATTGCGGATATTGTCGGGCGAGGGCGGCTCGGTGGTGGGCGGGGTGTCGGGATGTTGCGCCATCCATTGGTAGAAGCGGTCAGGTTCCAAATCGAGGCCGTCGGCGTAAGATTGATCGCCAGTGTGCACGGTGAGGCGCAGTATCTGAATCGGACTGTCGCGGTCGAGGATGCTGTCAAGCGAGCCGGTGGAAGTGGATAATACCGCGCAGCGGTAAAGTGCGTAAGAGCCAGCCATGTTATTTCCCTTGTAAGACACTTTAATATGATGACATCAAAATACACTCAAGAATAATCGGTTCTTTTGTATGATAAACGGTAGCATTGAAAAAGTCTATGGTGTTTGTGGTGATGATTTCAGACGACCCGAAATATGCCGTTTGCCTGATTTGTGTCCGTATTCCATTACTTTGCGCTTCATCAGAACATGCCCTCTGCGCGCATGCTAAATTGCCTTGGATTGTCATCTTTCAGGAGCGCCCGCCATGATATCCACCCGCACCCGTATCGCCGGTTTTGCGTTCGACAACTGCATCATGAACGCCGCCGGGGTATACGACTACACCGCCGCCGAGCTCGACGCCATGCAGCAGTCGGCCGCCGCCACTTTCGTCACCAAATCCGCCACCGTCGTGCCGCGCGAAGGCAACCCCGAACCGCGCTATTGCGACACGCCGCTGGGCAGCATCAATTCCATGGGTCTGCCCAATTTCGGCCTGCCGTATTACCTCGAATACGTTTCGCAGGCGCAGCGGCAAGTGCCCGGTAAAACCTATTTCGTTTCGCTCACCGGCTTCAATGTCGAGGAAGACGTGCAGCTTCTGCGGCAAGTGCAGGCTTCCGATTTCAGCGGCATCGTCGAGCTGAATTTGTCCTGTCCCAACGTGCCGGGCAAACCGCAAACCGGCTACGATTTCGACGCCGTCAGCCATATTCTGGCCGCCGTGTTCGACATATACGGCGCACCGCTGGGCATCAAACTGCCGCCTTATTTCGACCTCATCCATTTCGACCAAATCGCCGAAATCCTCAACCGCTTCCCGCTCGCCTATGTCAACGCCGTCAACAGCATCGGCAACGGCCTCTGCATCGATCCGGAAACCGAAAGCGTGCTCATCAAGCCCAAACAAGGTTTCGGCGGCATTGGCGGCGCCTACCTCAAGCCCACCGCGCTGGCCAACGTTTTCGCCCTGCGCCAACGCCTGAAACCCGAAATCCAAATTATCGGCACCGGCGGCGTGCAAAACGGCAACGACGTGTTTGAACACATTCTCTGCGGCGCCGACATGGTGCAGGTCGGCACCGCGCTGCACCAGCAAGGCCCCGCCATTTTCGAGCGCCTGACCCGCGAGTTGAAAGACATCATGGTGCAAAAAGGCTACAGCAGCATCGACGAATTCAAAGGCCGTCTGAAAGCTTTGTAAGGCCGATTGCCAATAATAAAGGCCGTCTGAAACGTTTCAGACGGCCTCTGTATACAGACAGTCAAACAGCCGGGCTCAGCAAAAAGCACAATCCCTTACAGCAACCCCGCCGTTTCAAAAAAAGCCCGATAAGCCGCCGCCTTTTTTGCCAACGCCAGCGGATACGCCCGTGAAGTCGACGGTAGCCGCCACAATTCCAATGCCCGGTTTTGGTAGGGGAAAGCGATATGGCCGCCCGTTTTCGGCGGCGCGGTTTTCTCCGGCAAGAAACCCAGCAACACCTCCGTCGCTTTTCCGCCGGTGGTGAAAATATAACGGCAATCCGGCACCTGCGCCAATACCGCCGCCAAATCCACCGGCTCCACCACCGTCAGAAATTTGTCCGAAGCATTGCCCTGACCACGCACCGCCCGACGCACGCTCGGACACAGCGCAATGCCGCGTTCGACTAAAAACGCCCGAATGCGATCCGCATCAAACCGACGCTCACCCGCCACCTGAAAATAAGCCGCATCATTGAAAAACACCAAACCATAAACCCGCCACATATCGTTTTGGAAATTCGGATAATGAAACGCCATCGTGCGCTTATCGGCTGCAGGCGGAAACGTGCCCATCATCATCGACCGCGCATGCGCAGGCAACACCGGTGCAAAGGGATGAGTTTCGATTTCGGGCATCAACAGCTCCTTTCAAGCGGTTTATTGTACGCCCGACAGGCAGAAGAGATAAAGGCCGTCTGAAAGGCTTTTATCTTTCAGACGGCCTTGTTGCAACCAATATATACTTTAAATAAGCCGTTCAGCCGCCCGAGCGAATCACGCAGCCAAAAAGCCTTGCAATGCTTGCGTAAAGCCCTCGGCAGCCTCAATGTTGGCAATGTGCGAGGCGGGCAGTTCGGCCAGTTGCGCCGTCGGAATCTGTGCTTGCAGCCAACGCGCATCGTCCATGGTGGTCACGGGGTCGACGCTGCCGCCGATAATCAAAGACGGCACGCGGATGGCGGACACTTGGTCGCGCACATCGGCTGCGGCCAACACTTCGCAACATTTGGCATAGCCTTCGGCATGGCCGGCGGCCAATTTGGCGGTGAGTGCGGCGACGGTGTCGGGGTGGGCGGCGATAAAATCGGGGCTGAACCAGCGGGCGGGGGCGCTGTCGGCCAACGCGGTAAGGCCGTTGCGGCGCACGTCGTCGGCGCGTTGCTGCCAGGCTTCGGTTTGGCCGATTTTGGCGGCGGTGTTGCTGACGATAAGTGTGTGCAGACGCTGCGGCGCATGGATGCCGAGCCACAAGCCGGTAAGGCCGCCCATGGAAATGCCGCAGAAATGGGCTTTTTCGATGCCGAAGCCGTCGAGCACGCTGAGCACGTCTTGCCCCAAATCGGCCAGCTCCCAACCGCTGCCTTCTGCGCCGGATTGTCCGTGGCCGCGGGTGTCGTAGGCGATAACGCGGTAATCGCGGCTCAGTGCATCGATTTGCGGCTGCCACATGCTGTGGTCGGTGCCGAGCGAGTTGCAGAAAATCAGCGCGGGAGCGCGTTCATTGCCGAATGATTGGGCATAGAGGCGGTTGTGGTCGTGGGTGTTTATCCACATGGTGTATTCCTTTGTTGAGGTTGTGTTTTGTAACAACTGGAGGCCGTCTGAAACTGAACCTACGGTTCAGATTGGGCACCCGCCTGCGCGGGTGCGACAGGTTATGCGCGGCTATTTTTGCCGTCGCTCCTGCGCAGGCAGGAGCCCAGAATACTTCGGTTTCTGTAACATTTAAAGCAACATCGGCTTGACAGCAAACATCACCAAAGGCCGTCTGAAACTGAACCTGCGGTTCAGACTGGGCACCCGCCTGCGCGGGTGCGACGGTTTTATGCGCGGCTATTTTTGCCGTCGCTGCGCAGGCAGGAGCCTAGAATGTTTCGGCTTCGGTAACGACTAAAGCAACATCGGCTTGACAGCAAACATCACCAAAGGCCGAGGCCTTTGCAAAATTACTATGTGAATCATCGCCAACACTCAATTCCGTCATTCCGGCGTAGGCCGGAATCCATTTTTTTCGCTTGAAATTTATTTAAAATCAAAAAGATGAATTTCGGCAACTGGATTCCGGCCTACGCCGGAATGACGGGTTTATTGGCTATTTTCAGGATAAAAAGTATTTTGCGAAGGTCTCAGGCCGTCTGAAAAAGCGTTTACACGCGTTCGATAATCAGCGCGATGCCTTGTCCCACGCCGATGCACATGGTGCACAAGGCATAACGGCCGCCGCGACGTTCCAATTCGTTCAGCGCAGTGGTGGCGAGCCGTGCGCCGGATGCGCCGAGCGGGTGGCCGAGGGCGATGGCGCCGCCGTTGGGGTTGACGTGGGGGGCGTTGTCGGGCAGCCCTAAATCGCGCAACACTGCCAGCGCTTGGGCGGCGAAGGCTTCGTTCAATTCAATCACGTCCATCTGTTCCAGCGTCAAGCCGGTTTGTGCCAATACTTTGCGCACAGCGGGTGCGGGGCCCATGCCCATGATGCGCGGCGGCACACCGGCCACAGCGGCGGCCAGCACTTTTGCCCTTGGCTTGAGGCCGTATTGCCGAACCGCTTGTTCAGAAGCCAGCAGCAGGGCGCAGGCACCGTCGTTGATGCCGGAGGCGTTGCCGGCGGTGATGGTGCCGTCGGGGCGAACCACGCCTTTGAGTTTGGCTAAGGCATCGGCGGAAGTGGCGCGCAGGTGTTCGTCGTGTTCAAACAGCAGCGGCTCGCCTTTGCGCTGCGGAATCGACACCGGCACGATTTCGCGGGCGAACACGCCGCTTTGTTGGGCGGCGGCGGCACGTTGCTGGCTGATGAGGGCGAAACGGTCTTGGTCGGCACGGCTGATGTGGTATTCGGTGGCCACGTTTTCGGCGGTTTCGGGCATGGTATCGACGCCGTATTGCGCTTTGAGCTGCGGGTTGATAAAGCGCCAACCCATGGTGGTGTCTTCCAGCTTGGCCGTGCGGGAAAACGCGCCCTCGGCCTTGCCCATCACAAACGGGGCGCGGCTCATACTTTCCACGCCGCCGGCCAGCAGTAAATCGGCCTCGCCGGTTTTGATGGCGCGCGCGGCCATGGCCACGGCATCGAGGCCGGAGCCGCACAGGCGGTTGACGGTGACACCCGGCACGCTTTGCGGCAATCCGGCCAACAGGGCGGCCATGCGCGCCACGTTGCGGTTGTCTTCCCCGGCCTGATTGGCGCAGCCGTAAACCACGTCGTCCAATTGCGGCCAGTCGATTTCGGGTTGGCGTGCCATCAGCGCAGCCATCGGTACGGCGGCCAAGTCGTCGGCGCGGATGGTGGCGAGGCTGCCGCCGTAACGGCCGAATGGGGTGCGCACGGCGTCGATAATGTAGGCTTGGGTCATGGATGCTCCTTTGTTTGGGTATGCCTGTCTGAAAATATTTCAGACGGCCTGTTGTGTGTGATGTTCAGGCAAAGTTGCGGTTTGCGGCGCTGTTTCAGACGACAGATTCAACCGACCTCAACGGCCGTCTTGCAGCGGGGCGGCAGTCATGTTTTGCAGCGCCGCCCAGTCCAAACCATTCACCATCTCCCGCACCAGCAAGCCTTGCTCGGTGATGTCGATAACGGCCAAATCGGTATAGATGCGGTTGACGCAGCCCATGCCGGTGAGCGGGTAGCTGCATTGTTCGACAATTTTCGGTTCGCCTTTTTTGGTGACGTGTTCCATGGTCACATACACCTGCTTCGCGCCCACGGCTAAATCCATCGCGCCGCCTACAGCCGGAATGGCGTCGGCCGCGCCGGTGTGCCAGTTCGCCAAATCGCCGTTGGCCGCCACTTGAAACGCACCGAGCACGCACAAATCAATGTGGCCGCCGCGCATCATGGCAAACGAATCGCCGTGGTGGAAAAAGCAGCCGCCTTTGAGCAGGGTAACGTATTCTTTGCCTGCGTTAATCAGCTCGCTGTCGCGTTCGCGCTCATCAGGAGCGGGGCCCATGCCGAGCAGGCCGTTTTCGCTGTGCAGGAAGATTTCCGCATCGGCGGGCAGGTAGTCGGCGATTTTGGTGGGCAGGCCGATGCCGAGATTGACATACATGCCCTCAGTGATGTCTTGCGCCACGCGGCGGGCGATGTCGGCGCGGCTTCTGGCTTGGTAATTCATGGTGTATTCCTTTTCAGACAGGCTTTCAGACGGCCACAACGTGTTGCACAAAAATGCCGGGGGTGATGATGTGTTCGGGGTTCAAATCGCCCAGCGCCACGATTTCTTTCACTTGCGCGATGGTGGTGGTGGCCGCCGCCGCCATGATGGGGCCGAAATTGCGCGCGGTTTTGCGATACACCAAATTGCCCCAGCGGTCGCCCTGATAGGCTTTAATCAAGGCAAAATCGGCATGAATCGGGTATTCGAGCACATATTGTTTGCCGTCGATTTCGCGGGTTTCCTTGCCCTCGGCCAACAGCGTGCCGTAGCCGGTGGGGGTGAACACCGCACCCAAACCCGCACCCGCAGCCTGAATGCGGCAGGCCAAATTGCCCTGCGGCACCAATTCCAACGCCACTTTGCCCGCGCGGTAGAGCTCGTCAAATACATAAGAATCGCTTTGGCGTGGAAACGAGCAAATCATTTTTTCCACCTGCCCGGCTTTCAAGAGCGCGGCCAAGCCGATGTCGCCGTTGCCCGCGTTGTTGTTCACAATCGTCAGCCCTTTCGCGCCGCTTTCAATCAGCGCGTCAATCAGCTCGGCAGGTTGGCCTGCGGTGCCGAAACCGCCAATCATCACGGTGGCGCCGTCGTGGATTTGCGCCACCGCTTCGTGCAGCGGCAATGTGGTTTTGTCTATCATATTGCTCTCTTTTGCTAGATTAATGCCAAAGTTAAAAATACGCCGCCAATCAACACGCCCGACAACACCAGCCAAATAACACAATAACCCATGATATGTTTGGCTGATAATCCGGCGACCCCCAGCAGCGGCAATGCCCAAAATGGCTGGATTTGGTTTGTCCAAGCATCACCCCAGGCAAAAGCCATCACGGTTTGCGGAATATCGGCATGCAAGCTTTTTGCCGCTTCGATAATAATCGGACCTTGAATGGCCCATTGCCCGCCGCCCGAAGGGATAAAGATGTTGACCAAACCGGCAGATAAAAACGTAAGCACGGGGAAGGTGTTGGGTGTGGCTATTTCTATAAACCAATCGGCCACTACCATCACCAAACCGGACTCTGTCATCATGCCGGCGATGCCTGCATACAGCGGAAACTGCAACACAATCCCACGGGAAGACACCACTGCTTCTTTCACGGCATTGAGCAAAGCCATCGGGTGTTTGTGCAACAACAACGACAGCAGCAGAAAAATCAAAATCACCACATCCAGATTCAAATCAAAGCCTTTTTTCATAAAATGGCTGGTCAGATATAAGGTGGGCATCACGGCCAATACATAATTCATAATCCGGCTGTGTTCGATTTTTTCCGAAAATGTAGTAGGCGCTTGGCTGTCGTTTTCCGCATTACTCGGGTTTTCTTTATCACCGCTATAAGTAATGATGCTGTCAGGACTGGGGCGGATAGTGAGGTATAAACCGATTAACGCTGCCAAAATCAAGCCGGTCAGCACAATATTCCAAGTCGAATATAAAGTTTCGGTTACCGGAATAATGCCGGTAAGTTGCTCCATAAAATGCCCCGGCGTAGCGACTACCAACGGAATGGATGAAGAGGGGCCGCGTACAATTTCGGCACTGTATGCTGCCGCCACGACCAACGGGAAATGCAGCCCCGGAACTTTCCTGCCCATTTCGCGAGCCAAAATCGCACCGATAACCAAACCGAATCCCCAGTTTAGATAGCAGCCGAAAAAAGAGATTAGCGCGGTCATTGCCAATGCTTGCGGCGGCGTTTTGGGAATATCCGTCAGTCTGTCGAGCAATCTGCGCACCGGCGGGGTCAGCGCCAAAGCATAGCCGGTTACCAAAACCAAAGTCATCTGCATGGCAAATTTAAATAATGCCGAAAACCCTTTGCCCCAATAATCCACCATTTCGAAAGGGGTGTGTCCGCCGAGGGTAATCCCCATCAGCATAATCACGACGGTCAGCAGCACGGCCAAGATAAAAGCATCAGGCAGATAGCGCTGCATCAGCCGTACGGCAAAGTTGGTAATTGCATTCATTTCAGTCTCCTTTGTTATTGCATTTTTGTTATATACTTTGCTGAAATTTGATTATTTATAAGCAATCAACGTAAGTCCAATATCAATTTGCAACATCTCTATATCAAAAAGCATATAGTTATGAATTTAAGAAAACTGAAATATTTTGTTACTGTTGCGGAAGCACAAAGCTTTACGCGGGCTTCAGAAAAATTATGCATTGCCCAACCGGCACTCAGTAAACATATTAAAGAGTTGGAAGAAGAGTTGGATACCCCGCTATTTATCCGCCACAGCCGCCCGTTGGCGCTGACCGATGCCGGTATGTTTTTTCTGGAACGTTGCCGCTATATCCTTTCTGTTGTGGCTGAAACCCGTGCCATGACGCAAAAAATCGGCCGACTTCAAAAAACATTCACCATCGGTTTTGTCGCCTCCTCTCTTTATACCGAGCTCCCATCCGTTATCCGCATGATTAAAAAGGAATTTCAGGATGTGGAAATCCGTTTACAGGAGATGAATACCATGCTGCAAATCAATGCGCTGAAAGCAGGTACCATCGATATCGGTTTCGGACGTTTGCAGCTTCATGACGCCGGTGTGCACAGCGAAGTTTTGTATGAAGAGCCGTTGCTGCTGGCTGTTCCGAAAAACAATCCGCCGTTGCTGAGTGAGCCGGGCGTGGTGCGCTTGGTGGACATTGCTGCTGCACGGCTGATTTTGTTTCCGGCCGAACCACGCCCCAGCTTTGCCGATGTTGTATTGAATGTCTTCAATTCGGTCGGCCTGACACCCAAGCATTGTCTGGAAACCCGTGAGCTGCAATTGGCATTGGGGCTGGTTGCTGCCGGAGAGGGCGTGTGTATCGTGCCCGCCAGTTTTGCCCAGCTGCAACGCGCCGATATCAGCTATCTGCCTTTGGCCGAACCCGAGGCTGTAGCGCCGGTGGTCATGAACATCCGTGCTATGGACAGCAGTCCGGCCATTCGCCGGATTAGTGAAATCGCCCATCATGTTTATCAATCCCGTTAATCACTCAGACGGCTTTCGGTTTCAGCACCCAAGCTGCAAAAATGCCGATGACCACGCCCCAAAACGCCGAGCCCAAGCCCCAAAGCGTCATGCCTGAGGCGGTGGCGAGAAAGGTGATCACGGCGGCTTCGCGGTGGCCGGCATCTTCCATGGCGGCGGTGAGGTTGCTGCTGATGGCGCCCACTAAGGCCAGCCCGGCCAAGATGGCAATCAGCGTTTGCGGCAACACGGAAAATAGGGTCACGATGGCGCCGGCAAACAGGCCGCCGACCAGATAAAACACGCCGTTGCTGATGCCGGCGATGTAGCGTTTGGCGGGGTCGGCGTGGGCATCTTTGCCGGTGCACAGCGAGGCGGTAATCGCCGCCAACACGATGCTGATGCCGCCGAAACAGGCCGCGGCCAGCGAGGCGATGCCGGTAACCGCCATAATCGGCTTGGCCTGCGTGCGGTAGCCTGCCAGCCGCAACACCGCCATGCCCGGCAGAAACTGGCCGGTGAGGCTCACCAACACCAAGGGCAGCGCGAGGCTGAGGGTGGAAGCGAGCGTCCATTCCGGCGCAATCCACACTGGGCGGGTGATGCTCAGCTCCACACGGCTCAAGTCCAATCCGCCGTTGAAACCCGTCAGCAACAGGCCGACGGCAAACACCAGCACCACGGTGTAGCGCGGCAGCCATTTTTTGCTGATGAGATACGCCAACAGCATGGCAAACAGCAGCAGTGGCATATCGGCCACGGCGCTGAAGGCGTGTGCGCCAAACTGAAACAAAATCCCTGCCATCATGCCCGCCGCCACGCCTTTGGGAATCAGCGCCATCAGTTTGTCGAAATAACCGGAAAGGCCGACGGCCAGCATCACGGCGGCGGCGGTGAGGTAGGCGCCCGCCATTTCGTTCAGGCTCAACGCGGGAAACAGGGTAATCAGCAGCGCGCTGCCCGGTGCCGACCAAGCGGTGACCACCGGCGCTTTCAGCAGCCAACTCAATAAAATGCCCGACACCGCCGCACCGACGGAAATCGCCCAGATCCAAGTAACCATCATGTCAGTGGGGATCTGCGCCGCTGAGGCCGCCTGAAACACCAGCACCATCGGCCCGGCATAGGAAATCAGCACGGCGAGGAAACCGGCGGTAACGGCGGAAAGGGAAAGGTCTTTCAGCATGGCGGTTTTCCTTGGTTGGCTTTTTAGGAGTGGTTTGAGTAACCCTGTGGGTTGCCACCCTCACCCTAACCCTCTACCTGAGGGAGAGGGGACTAAATTACTGAAACTAGAAAGGTTTCAGACGGCCTCGAACAGTTGCTATTTGATTATTCAAGCGAGCAAGCATATTGAAACAACAGCAATTTTTCAGACGGCCTGAAACCTGATTCCCTCTCCCTCAGGGAGAGGGTTAGGGTGAGGGTGTGCAAACCGCAGGTTTGCCTCTGCCCCCCAACCCAAAGCCCAACTTTTCAGACAGGCATCACCCCATCCCCACATCACCACCACCAACAGGCAACACCGTGCCGGTGATGTAGCTGGCTTCATCCGAGGCCAAAAACAAAATTGCGCGCACTTGTTCTTCGATGCTGCCGTAGCGTTTCATCAGGCTGGAGGCCACAGTTTGGTCGATGATGGCCTGATACCACACCTGTTCCTGCTCGCTCATCGGCTTGGGGTTGCGCGGCACTTTGCGCGGCGGGGCTTCGGTGCCGCCGGTGGCCACAGCGTTGATGCGGATGCCGTCGGCGGCGTGTTCCATGGCCAAGCTCATGCTCATGGCGTTGACCCCGCCTTTGGCGGCGGCGTAGGGAATGCGATGGATGCTGCGGGAGGCGATGGAAGAAATGTTGACGATGCTGCCGCTTTGTTGGGCAATCATCTGCGGCAACACGGCGCGACAGCTCCACAAGGTGGGGAACAGCGAGCGGCGCACTTCGGCTTCGATTTCGGCTTCGGCGTATTCCTGATAGGGTTTCGCCCAGATGGTGCCGCCGACATTGTGGATGGATACGTCCACGCGCCCGAACTCGCCCACCGCCGCATCGACCACGCTTTGCGCGCCGGCGAAGGTTTCCAAATCGGCCAACACGGTGAGGCAGCGGCCGCCTTGGGCACAGATGGCTTCGGCGGTTTCGTGCACGAATTCGCTGCGGTCGGCCAACACCACCGTGCCGCCTTCTGCCGCAAATGCCAGCGCCACGCCTTGGCCGATGCCTTGCGCCGCACCGGTAACGATGCAGATTTTGTTGTCGAAACGTTGGGTCATGGCGGCCTCCTATTTTTGTTCGCTGGCGGAGAATTTTTCAAAATGGAAGCTCTTCGGCGTGATGCCCGAGCCTTCCAGCCAGCTGCGCACGGCTTCCACCATCGCTACGGGGCCGCAGAGATATACATCGACATCGCCGCCGTTGAGCCATTCGTTTTCGATGTGTTGGGTGACATAGCCTTTTTTCGGGTGGCTGCTGCTGTCGGCGACCACGCAGGTGGTATAGCGGAACCAAGAATGGTTGGCCTGCATTTCGTCGAGTTTTTCCAAGGCCACCAAGTCGAAATCGTTGGTGACGCCGAACACCATGTTCACCGGATAATGGCAGCCCGATACCGCCAGGCTGTCGAGCATGGAGAGAAACGGTGCGATGCCGGTGCCGCCGGCCAAAAATAGCGCGGGGCGGACGACGGGGCGCAGATAGAAACTGCCGAACGGGCCGGCAAACTGCATTTTGTCGCCGATTTTGGCCTCGCTGCTTAAATAAGTGCTCATTTTGCCGCCCGGCACGTTGCGCACCACAAAGCGGGCGATGTCGTTCATCGGTGGCGAGCTGAAGGAATAAGAACGGGTTTCGTCTGTGCCCGGCAGGGTCACGTTAACGTATTGGCCGGGCAGAAACACCAGCTCTTCCGGCGCAGGGGTTTGGATGCCGAAGGCGATGGTGGATTCGGAAAGCTGCTCCAGCTCCACCAATTCGCCTTCATACACGGTAACGCCGGTTTTGGCGGCTTCGGATGAAGAAGCGATGCGCAACACGCAATCGGAAGTGGGCTTCATCTGGCAGGTGAGCACATAGCCTTCGGCAGCTTCTTCGGGGGTGAGCGCGTCTTCGATGTAGCTGCTTTCGGGCATGTCGAAGCTGCCCGATTCGCAGAAGCTGCGACAGGTACCGCACGCGCCGTCGCGGCAGTCGAGCGGGATGTTGAATTTTTGGCGGTAGGCGGCATCGGCCACGGTTTCTCCGCTGCGGCAGCCGATAAAGCGGGTGACGCCGTCTTCAAATTGCAGGGCGATGGTATGTTCCATTGCGTTTCTCCTTTGCTTTTTTTGGTTTCAGACAGGCTTTGGCGGGGGCTTTAATGCCTGTCTGAAAAGAAAGGCTGAGGCCTTTGCAAAATATTTTTTAGTCGCTCCTGCGCAGGCAGGAGCCCAAACTGAAGCATCGCTTCAGCTGTCGGGCAAGTAATAGTAATCAAACAAAACAAAAATATTTCTATTTTTAATCAACTACTTTCTGAAACCCAACCACAAGCAAAGCACGGCTTTGCCCTGGGCTCCTGCCTGCGCAGGAGCGACGGGTATCATTTTTGCAAAGACAGGCTTTGGTGGGCTTTAATGCCTGTCTGAAAAGAAAGGCTGAGGCCTTTGCAAAATACTTTTTAGTCGCTCCTGCGCAGGCAGGAGCCCAGACTG
>CAYVIS010000028.1:0-14966 GCA_964451565.1 uncultured Neisseria sp. | reverse complement strand
GGCAGGCTTGCAGCGACACGCCTTCAACGTGGCCGCCGGTGATGAACATCACATAGCTGTCGCCGATTTGTGCGGTGGAAGCCCATAAATGATCTTCGCCGATGTTGGACACCCACGGCAGCGAGCCGTTAACGATGTAGCCGCCGTCGGTTTTTTCGGCCTGCAACAGGTGTTTTTCGATGCCGGCCAAGTGTTTGACGGTGTTTGACATGCCGGTGCCGGCCAGTTTTTTGCCTTGCAGAATGTCGCGTTGGTAGCGTTCGCGCACCAGCGGGTTGCTGCTTTGGCGCAAATACCAGGCGCAGGCGGTTTGACACCACACGGAAAACGCGGTGGCACCGCATTCGCCGCCGACAGCGCGAATCACGTCGATTTGCGCGGCCAAGCCCAAACCGTTGCCGCCTTGCTCGCTTTCGCCCACGCAGGCAAAACCGCCGATGCTGCCGAGCTTGTGCATAAAGTCTTGCGGATACAGACCTTTGCGGTCGATATCGTTGACCAGCGGACGCAGGTCGGTTTTGGCAAGGTTGCGGACGGATTCAAGCAGTTCGTTGCGGGTAGTCATCGGGTTATCCTTTGAAGTTTCGGCATGGGTATTCAGACGGCCTTAATAAAAGGCCGAGACCTTTGCAAAATTGCGATTGCACCATCACAAAGCTACGCCACTCCGTCATTCCGGCGCAGGCCGGAATCCACTCTTCACACAAAACTAATTTGAAATCAATAAACTGAATTTCGACAGATGGATTCCGGCCTGCGCCGGAATGACGGGTTTGTTGGTTATTTTCAGGAGAAAATGCATTTTGCAAAGGTCTCATGCCGTCTGAATAGACTCAAACAATCAAGCGTAAGCTTGCAATTCGGGGTTGATGGTGTTGTGCGCCAGGTTGTTGGCGTAGTTGCACAAAGTGGCCAGCGCCACGCCCAACACTACTTCCAGCGCCTGCTGTTGGTTGTAACCGGCGGCGAAGAAGGCTTGCAGCTCATCGTCGCTCACATTGCCTTTGTTCGCCATCACCGATTGGGTGAACAAGGCCAGTTGGTTCAATTTGGCATCGTCCAGCGCGGCGGTGTTGCGCAACGCTTCGATGGCTTGTGGCTCCAGCAGTTTTTTCTTGGTGCTCAAAGCGGTGTGGCCGGCTTTGCAGAAGCCGCATTCATTGATTACAGCGGCGGTAATCTGCACCACTTCGCGTTCGCCCGCAGTGAGGCTGGTGGTGGCATTAATCGCGCCCACGTCTTGATACATCGCCAATGCGGCAGGCGAATTGGCCAACACGCCGATCAAGTTCGGCAGAAAGCCGTTGTTTTTCTGAGCGGTTTCCACGCGCGCTTTGGCGGCTTCGGGAGCGCTGTCAACTGTGTGTACGGTCAAACGGGTCATGTTTTATCCTTAGCAATAATAAAATGGATGCAGCTTGATGCAGATTAGCAGTGTATTCTACCGAGGCCGTCTGAAAAAGGGAAAGAACCATAATCCATGTGTGATAGAACCAAAAGTTATATGCTGTTTCAGACGGCCTAACACAGGCGATTTATGCTACACTCAAGCCTTATTTTTAATCACTCGACAATCTGCAATTATGGCTGGCAACACATTCGGACAACTCTTTACCGTTACCACTTTCGGCGAAAGCCACGGCCCCGCGCTCGGCTGCATCATCGACGGCTGCCCACCCGGGCTGGCGCTTAACGAAGCCGACATTCAAACCGACCTCGACCGCCGCCGCCCCGGCACCAGCCGCCACGTTACCCAGCGCCGCGAAGCCGACGAAGTGGAAATCCTCTCCGGCGTGTTTGAAGGCAAAACCACCGGCACCCCGATTGCCCTGCTTATCCGCAACACCGACCAGCGCAGCAAAGATTACGGCAACATCGCCCGACAATTCCGCCCCGGCCACGCCGACTACACCTATTGGCACAAATACGGCACGCGCGATTACCGTGGCGGCGGCCGCTCTTCCGCCCGTGAAACCGCCGCGCGCGTGGCCGCTGGAGCCATTGCCAAAAAGTGGCTGCGCGAGCAGTTCGGCACCGAAATCGTGGCGTATGTTACCCAAGTGGGCGAGCAGACCATCGCGTTTGAAGGCTATGAACACATCGGCCAAAACCCGTTTTTTGCCGCCAACGCCAGCCAAATCGACGCGCTCGAACAATATATGGACAGCATCCGCAAATCGCTCGATTCTGTCGGCGCCAAACTGAGGGTTGAAGCGCGCAACGTGCCCGTCGGCCTCGGCGAGCCGGTGTTTGACCGCCTCGATGCCGACATCGCCCATGCCATCATGAGCATCAACGCCGTCAAAGGTGTGGAAATCGGCGCAGGTTTCGACTGCGTGGCACAGCGCGGCAGCGAACACGGCGACGAGCTCACGCCCGAAGGCTTTTTGAGCAACCACGCCGGCGGCATTTTGGGCGGCATTTCTACCGGCCAAACCATCAGCGCCAACTTTGCCATCAAGCCCACCAGCAGCATCGCCACCCCGCGCCGCTCGATTGACATTGACGGCAACGAAGTCGAAATCGCCACCCACGGCCGCCACGACCCCTGCGTCGGCCTGCGTGCCGCGCCGATTGCCGAAGCTATGCTGGCCTTGGTGCTCATCGACCACGCCTTGCGCCAGCGCGCGCAAAATGCCGATGTGAAAGTGGCCACACCCGATATAGCCCGCCGTTGAAGCCAATGCCTGTCTGAACCGCCAATGAAGAAAAAGCGGGGTTTTACATGCAGGCAATAGAATAAAAACCTTAGCCAAAACATTCGGTTTATACTACAATGCCGCCTGAGTTTGCAGGCGCGCGCGTCAGCAGCGTGCAGTTGTTACCACAGGAATACAGAAATGACACAAGAAACCGCTTTGGGCGCGGCGCTGAAATCCGCCGTGCAAACCATGAGCAAGAAAAAACAAACCGACATGATTGCGGATCACATCTATAATAAATACGATGTGTTCAAACGTTTCAAACCGCTGGCTGTCGGCATCGACCAAGACTTGGTGGCCGCCTTGCCCCAATTCGACGCCACCCTGATTGCGCGCGTGCTGGCCAACCACTGCCGCCGCCCACGCTATCTGAAAGCCTTGTCGCGCGGCGGCAAACGCTTCGATTTGAACAACCGTTTCAAAGGCGAAGTGACCGCCGAAGAGCAGGCCATCGCCCAACAACATCCCGCCGTGCAACAGGCTCTGGCCGCTCAAGTCGAGCGCAAAGCCGCTGAAGCCAAAACAGCCGAAACCGCTGAAGAAACCCCGGCTGCGCCTGTTGAAGAAGGCAAAAACGAAGAGACCGCCACTCAAACCGCAGAATAAGGGACTGCGGGCTGTGTTGACGGCTGGAATATAAAAAACGATCTGCATCGGCAGGTCGTTTTTTTTTGTGGGCGTTGATGGGGCAGGGGGTTTGCAGGGAATGGCTTATTTGGAAAGAGAATGCCTGAAACCTTTGTAAAATTGCCATTGCAGCATCACAAAGCGACCAAACTTTGTCATTAGCTTTGTAAGTCCGCTATGCTAATGACGGGTTTGTTGGCTATTTTCAGGGGAACATGTATTGTGCAAAGGCCTCTGCCTGTCTGAAAGGTTTACCGCTTTCAGACAGGCATTTATTTTATTATCTTTCCAACAATCTTATGAACGCCCGGTGCTCAAACCCGCTTTGCCGTTTTGCCACAAGGTGTTGAGCAGCACTTTCCACGGCGAGAGTTTGGAATTGGCGGGTTTGCCTTCAGACAATAACCGCATTTGCGTCATATACCAATCCATTTCCAGCACCGCGCCGACTTTGCTGTCAATCGCGTTGACGCCGGTTTTGATTCGGTCGAGTTTCAAGGTTTGATAGCTGCCGTTTTCGATGCGTTGGGGCAAATCTGGCACCAGTGCAAACGGGCGGGCGAGGCCGATAAAGTCCAAATCACGGCTGTTTAAGGCTTCGTTCATGGCCTCTTGCGAACGGAAGCCGCCGGTGATAATCAGCGGCACTTGGCTCACAGCGCGGGCTTTTTTGGCGTAATCCAAAAAGAAGGCTTCGCGCTTTTGCGTGCTCGGTTTGGCGGTGAGCATTTCCGGGCTTTCGTAGTTGCCGCCGGAAATTTCAATAAAATCCGCGCCCAGTTCCGACATTTTGGCCACCACCTGCACCGATTCGCTTTCGTCAAAACCGCCTTTTTGAAAGTCTGCCGAATTGAGTTTTAAACCGACCAAAAAGCCGGGTAGGGTCGCGGCGCGGATGGCTTGGTAGATTTCCACCAAAAAGCGCATGCGGTTTTCCAAGCTGCCGCCCCATTGATCTTGGCGGCGGTTGTGGTGTGGTGAGAGAAATTGGCTGATTAAATAGCCGTGTGCCGCGTGAATCTGCACGCCGGAAAAACCCGCTTGTTCGGCGATTTTGGCGCTGCTTGCAAATTGCGCAATCAGCTTAACAATCTCTTCTTCAGATAATTCGCGCGGCGGATTGATAAAACCTTCCATACCCACCAGCGGCACGGCACTGGGCGCCACCGGCGTGGGCGACAATACTTTCGGCGATTGCTTGCCCGCATGGTTAATCTGCATCAGCAGCAAGGTATCGTTTTGTGTGCCCGCCTGTGCCCAACGGCGCAGCATCGGCAAATCCGCCTCGTTTAATACCACATCGTTAATCGAACCTTTGCCGCCGCTATCCACCATCACATTGCCGGTTACCAATACGCCGGCACCGCCTTTTGCCCACACTTCATACAGGCGGATGAGTTTTTCCGAAGTGCGGTTTTTCTCGGCCAACTGCTCCTCCATCGCCGATTTGAAAAAACGGTTTTTGGCGCTTTGGCCGTTGGGAAAAGCGAACGGGGTGAATAACATTGGTATTCCTTAGGTTGATAAGTTTAAAAATTTAAACGCATTGAGTGAGAAAGAATCCCCAAACGGGGAACGTATTTATACCGGTATTTTAAGCTTGGCGCGCCGCTTCATCTTGCTGCAACAGTGCCACCAATTCCTGCAACAAACCCAACGTAGGCAATAAGTTAAGCGAATAATAGCGCTCCTTACCCGCCTGCCGAACCTTGAGAAAGTCTTTATCCAGCATCAGCCTCAAATGGTGTGACACCGCCGGGCGCGAAAGATGCAGCAGCTCGGTAAGCTGGTTGACATTCAACTCGCCCTCGCTGTCGAGCAGGCACAGGATTTTTTGGCGGTTTTCATCGGCCAGCAAGGTAAACACCGGCAGGCATTGTTGAAATTTGGCAAGTGTGGGCTGGCTCATCGGATATTGGGTGGTTTACGGGTTTAAAAATTTAAACGCATTGTGTGGCAGATGAAATAGCTTGTCAAGCGCTTGAGCGGATAGTGCGGAAGGAAAAACAAGGCCGTCTGAAATTATTTTGCACCGCCGCCTTGCCAAGCCGATTATTGTTATGCATGATTAATCATTACGTTTTCATTTTATTCATTGTTCCGTTGAAGGAGTTAGCATGAACCGTATCCTGCTCGCCGCCGTCTTGTCCGCCGTCGCCATGCCCGCATGGGCTGCGTCCGAACTTTCCCCGCAGCAATGCCGGGCTTTAAAAGGCGACACCAGCCTGTATCAGACCGAAATCACCCGTGCCGAATGGGTGGCCGGTGAAGCCATGCCGCAAGACGGGATGGCGGCGATGACCGGCGCATCGGCCGGCGCCCAAATCATGCCGCTGCACTGTTTGCTCGAAGGCGCCATCGAGCAGCGCAAAGGGGCCGACGGCAAAGATTACGCCACCACGTTTCAGCTGCGCCTGCCCGCGCAATGGAATGAGAAATTCCTGTTTCAGGGTGGCGGCGGCATGAACGGCTTTCTCGGCCCCGCGGTCGGCTCTGTGCCGTTTCGCAACTCCAGCGCCACACCGGCTCTGCTGCGCGGCTATGCCGTGGTGAGCACCGACGGCGGCCACCGCGGGCGCGATGCTTCATTTGCCGCCGACCAGCAGGCGCGGCTGGATTTGGCCTATACCGCCATCGGCAAAGTGACGACAACATCCAAGCAATTAATCGGCAAACTCTATCAAACCGCGCCGCAAAAAAGCTATTTTATGGGCTGCTCCAACGGCGGGCGTGAAGCCATGATGGCGGCGCAACGCTACCCGCTGGAATTCGACGGCGTGGTCGCGGGCAACCCCGGTTTCCGCTTGGCTTATGCCGCCGTGGGCGAAGCGTGGGACAACCAGCACTTTATGGCCGCCGCGCCGAAAAATGCGCAAGGCGAAAAAATCTTTGCCAACGCGCTCACTCAAGCGGATTTAGACACCGTTTCCCAAGCCATTTTGAATCGTTGCGATGCCAAAGACGGCTTGAAAGACGGTTTGGTCAACGCGTGGGAAAGCTGCGATTTCAAGCCTGACATGGTGAAAAAACAGCTCGGCGGCAAAAAAGTGGCGCTCTTGAAAGCCATATTCGGCGGCGCGAAAAACAGCCGCGGTGAAAACGTGTATGCCTCATGGCCGTATGATGCTGGTATTAACAGCAGCGACTGGCGGGCGTGGAAACTGGGCAATTCGCAAACCGCCGAGCCGAATGCGCGCAACATCACACTCGGCGTCGGCTCGCTCTCCAGCCTGTTTATGACGCCGTATAACCCGCAATTCGACACCATGAAATTCGATTTCGACCGCGATCTTGCCAACATCCGCCCGATGGCCGGCATCTTCAACGCCGACTCTACCAACCTCACCACCTTTAACAGCCGTGGCGGCAAAATGCTGGTGATTCAAGGCGTGTCCGACCCCGTGTTCTCCACCAACGACTTGCGCGATTGGTATGTGCAGATGCAAAAAGACACCCCGAGCAGCGCCAACGCCGCCCGCCTGTTTATGGTGCCCGGCATGGCGCACTGCGGCACCGGCCCCGCGCTGGATGATTTCGACCCGCTCACCGCGCTGGAAAACTGGGCAGAAAAAGGCCAAGCTCCCGCCAGCATGATTGCGCAAGGCAAAGCCTTCTCCGGCAAAACCCAACCGATTTGCGCTTATCCGAAAGTGGCGACTTATATCGGCGGCGATGAGAATAGGGCGGAAAGCTTTGTTTGCCGTTGAGGGGTGAAATACGGTAATCAGTAAAAGGCCGTCTGAAAGCGTGATTGCTTTCAGACGGCCTTTGTTCTATCGGCGTTTAATCCAGCTTTTTCTGTTGCAACCAGCCGGAAAGATGATCCGCCACTTCGATATTATTCAAATCCGAAAATGGGAAATGGGTGTTGCCGTGTATGCCCACTTTGGGCAGCTCGACCACCGTAACATCGCCGCCGTGGCGGTTGGCCACTTGCGCCCATTGCTGCGCCAGTTGCAGGCGGATGCGCCATTGGTCTTCGCCTTGGTTGTCTGACGGCTCGCGGCTGATGTTGTCGCCGAAATAGATGATGATGGGGATGCGGGTAAGTTTGTCGAAATCTTCACGGCTGGCGGTGGCGGGGGCGACATCGCCGAATTTGCTGGTAATCGCCGGCGGCACTTCGCCCGGCGGGAACGGGAAAGTGCCCGGCTCATACGCCACAATGGCTTTCACGTTGGCGCTTTTCATGCCTGCCAACCAGCCCGGCATGCCGCCTTGTGAATGCGTCACCAAGATGCCTGCGCCGGTGCGGTCGAACAGTTTGGCGAGGCTGTCGGCAATCAATTCGGCATCGAATGCGCCGGTGTTCGGAGTCATTTGGCGGAAGAATTGCGCCAGCGCGGCGGGATCGCGCGGGAAAGCGACGTTGTTGAAATAATCCGGGTAAGTGCCGATGCGGAATTGGGCGAACCAGAATTGGTCGTCGGGCGTGGCGCGGATGGTGCCGTCAACGGTGGCGCGTCCGGATTGGCCGCGGCGCGGCTGGTCGATCAGATAAACGGGGAATTGGCGGCGCAAGAAGATGTTTTGAAAGCCTTCGCGCCCGTCGGGCGTGGTCTGCCAAGTGCGCATGGATTGCCCCGCGCCGTGCAGAAACACCAGCGGCAGCGGGCGCGGATGGGTCGGGATTTGGTAAAACACGGTGGCGTGGTCGCCGTGCAGCGTTTGCCCGCCCGCTTCGATGGAGGCGTTGTAGGCCGTCATGAAATTGTTGCTGCTTTTGCCTTTCACCGCATCCGGCAACGGATTGTAACTGCCCTCGCTGCGCAACACGCTGCCGCCGACGGCAAAACTGCCTTGTTCGGCGATGCTGAGCGGCGCGGCAGAGGTTTGAAACGCCAAGCTGCACAAGGCAACGGCGCAGGCGGTTTTGAGTAGTGTTTTCATTTGGTTTTCCTCTTCATGCTTACTATTGAGATGCGGCGTTACGCCTGTTAATAATCGGAGGCTGTTCATGATTATACGAATATCCAATCCGCTGATAAGGTGCTATATTTTGCATAGACACATGAGAAAATCTCACGAATAAAACGATAGTGAATGAAATTTGAACCAATACAGCGTTGGCTCGCCTTGCCGTACTGGCTGTACTGTCTGCGCCTCGCCGCCTTGTCTTGATTCAAATTTATCCACTACAACTCTTGAGGCCGTCTGAAGGAGGCGCAATGCAAGACAATAAAAATTTCAACGACCTCTATGCCTTTGTGCAAGTGGTGCGTTTTCAGAATTTCAGTCGCGCCGCCAAAGCGCTGGGCGTTCACCCTTCGGCACTGAGCCACCGCATGAACGATTTGGAAAACCGCCTCAACATCAAACTGCTCAACCGCACCACGCGCTCGATGTCACCCACCGAAGCCGGGCAGCAGCTTTATGACCGAATCAGCCCGATGTTTGGCGTGATTCAAGACGAGCTGGCCGCGCTGGGCGATTTTCAGCAGCAAACCGTCGGCAAACTGCGCATCAACAGCTCCGAAAATCCCGCCCATACCTTGCTCTACCCGAAAATGCGCGAATTTCTCGCCGCCCATCCTGCCGTAGAAGTGGAAATTATGATTAACAACAATCATATAGACATTGTCAAAGAAGGCTTCGATTTCGGTGTGCGCCCGATGCACGAAGTGGCGCAGGATATGGTGGCGGTGCAGATTTCCGAAGAACGGCAAATGTGCATCGTCGCCTCGCCCGCCTATCTCAAACGCTGCGGCCCGCCGCAAACCCTGCAAGAACTCACCCGCCACCGCTGCATCGTTATCAGCTTCAACAGCTTCAGCCGCCTCACCGAATGGGAATTTTGGGACAACAAGCAATTAATCCGCCTCACCGCCCCCGCCAGCCTCACCTTCAATTCCAGCGTGTTAATCAAACAGGCATTGCTCGACGGGCTGGGGCTGAGCTGGGCGCCGATTTATGCGGTGGAGCAGGAATTGGCAAGCGGCGAATTGGTGGAGCTGTTTGCCGACAAACGCATCACCTATCCGCCGATGGGCTTGTATTACCCGAAAAACCGCCACAAAACCCAAGCCGCGCAGGCGTGGATTGAGATGTTGAAGTTGAATTGAAAAAAAGGCCGTCTGAAACGCATTGGCTTTCAGACGGCCTTTCTGTATAGAGCGGTTTCAATCAGCCTCAATTTTCATCTTCAGCATCTCTTTCACACGGTTGTGCCATTCGTGTTGCAGGATGCTGAGCACGGCGGTGTTGCGGCGGCGGCCGTTGGAAAGCACAATGTCGCTGCGCAAAACGCCTTCGAGCGTGCAGCCGATGTTGAGTAGGGCGCTGATGCTGGTGGTGTTGTTGACGTCGGCGGTGAAGTTGACGCGACACATGTCCCATTTTTCAAACGCATGTTGCAGCATCAGGAATTTGGCGCGGCGGTTGACGCCTTTGCCGCGCATATTGGTGTGCAGCCAGCTGTAGCCGATACTGACGGTTTTGTGGCGATCGTTGATGTCGTAAAAGCGGGTGCTGCCGACAATCTTGCTGCTGCTTTTCAATTGGATGGAGAAGGGCAGGTGGCTGCCTGCGGCGCGGTGCACCAATGCTTTTTGAATATAGCTGTGCATATTATCGGCGCCTTGGGCAGTGTTGGGGGTGTATTGCCAGGTGTTCGGGCATTCGTCGGCAATTTTCAGGAGCGCATCGAAATGTTCGATTGCAAGCGGCATCAGGCAAACGGTGGAATCTTGCAAAACCAGCATTTTCATCTCCTTATGGTGAACACGGTGGTCGGCAGACACAACATACGGTATGAGTGTGACAAATATGCGCGGAGGAGGCTATAACCCGAAAATCAATTGTTCGGTGAATTTTTTGCGCGCGGCAGGCAGGCTGTCGAGCAGGCTCATCACACCGCCACGGCCGAGCTTGAGCACGGCATCGGGATGGTCGAACAGGGTGACGAGGCTGTGAGTGAAGCCGACAATCGCCTGCGCATCGAGGCGGCGGCGGGCGGCGTATTGCTGCGCCAAATCGGGGTTGTGCAGGCTATGCGGCGCATCAAAACAGCGTGCCAGCGCCAGCGCATCGCGCACGCCTAAGTTCAGCCCCTGCGCGGCAACGGGGTGCATGGTTTGGGCGGCATTGCCGATGCAGATGACGCGGCCGCTGTACACCTTATTCAACTGCTTCAATTGCAAGGGAAACACCGCCGCTTCACCGCGCGTTTTCAGACGGCCTAAACGCGCGCCGAACGCCTGCTCGAAGGCTTGTGCAAATTCGGCAAACGGCATCTCTTTCAAGGCCAGCGCATCGGCGGGCGAACGCGTCCACACCAGGCGGTAGGCGTCTTGATAGGGCAGCAGCGCAAACGGGCCGCTGTCGGCGAAGCGCTCATAAGCCGTGCCGTCGTTGCCGTGTTCGAATACGAGCGTGGTCACCAGCGCCGACTGCTGATAATCGTAGCTGTGGCGGCTGAGGCCGGGCAGGCCGTCGGTGAGGTGGCCGCCTTCGGCCAACACCACCCAATCGGCGGTAAGGCTGTGCGCTTGGCCGTTGCAGAGAATGTCCAATTCGGCAAAGCGGCTGAGCGTGCGCACTTTCTGCACCTGCGTCTGCCACAACACCGGCGTCTGCTGCGCCGCCAGCGCTGCTTCGCATTGGCGCAGCAGCAGCGCATAATCGACCGTGCGTCCGAGCGCGGCCACGCCCATATCGGCGGCGCGCAGCAACGTGCGCCCGAACACGCCTTGCTGGGAAATGTGCACATTTTCAATCGCGGTGGTGGCTTCAGACGGCAGCGACATGCCCACGCGCTCAAACGCCTGCACGCTGTTAAACGACAGCGCCAAAGTGCGCTTATCACGGATTTCCGCCTGCTGCGGCCGCTCCTCAATCAGCAACACCTGCTTGCCCTGACGCTGCAGGGCCAAAGCCGCCAAAACGCCCACGGGGCCGGCGCCGATAACGGCAATCTGGGTGTGGAGGGGGATGCTGTGCATGATAAGGCTTTCGGGTTCAGACGGCCTGTATTGTAGCGGATTTGCGGCGGGGTTTGAATAAAAGGCCGAGGGTTTCGCAAAATACTCTTTCGTCGCTCCTGCGCAGGCAGGAGCCCAGGCTGAAGCGCAGCTTCAGTTGTCAGTCAAGTAACAGCAACCAAATGAAAATCTGTAATCATTTGATTTTCTAGTGGATTGGATTTGAATCAATACAACGTTGGTTCGCCTTGCCGTACTAGCTGTACTGTCTGCGGCTCAGCTCAAAGAGAACGATTTACTAAGGTGCTGAAGCACCAAGTAAATCAGTCCCGCCTTGTCTTGATTCAAATCCAATCCACTATATGTGCATGATTATTTGCAGCAATATGGCAGACAAGCAAAGCGTTGCTTTGCACTAGGCTCCTGCCTGCGCAGGAGCGACGGATAATCTTTTTTGCAAAAGTATCAGGCCGTCTGAAAAGCAAAATGCCTGCCTGCACACAGCGCAGACAGGCATGGCTTCAATCTAGCGGCCTTATTCCAACTCGTCCAGCCTCTGCACCACGCGGTAATTCAAGCCGCCAACGGTGGCAAAATGCCGGCGTGCGCAGGCGATTTTCAGGCGCTCTTCAATGCGCAGTTTGCTTTCATCCACGCCGCTTTGAATGCCCGGGCCGGTATTTTTAGTTTCGGCAACAAAATACACTTTTTCCGCCCCCTGCATCACCACCGCCCAATCGGGATTGTAGTTGCCCAGCGGTGTGGGCACTTTAAACCAACCCGGCAGCTTGAAATAAAACGGTACGCCGCTTTGCCCCTCAATGTTGCGGTTTTCGCAATCGGCGGCAAACTGTTTTTCCGTACTTGAATCAAGCGGGATATGGTCTTCATAAATGGTTTTATGCGGATTTTTCACGTCAAACGTATATTCGTTAACATAAAATTCCATGCCGTTTTGCTCCATGTCGCGCAATTTGTCGAGCAGGCTTTGGCGGTAATGCTCGTTTTGAATCCGCTGGTATTGGATGCCTGCCACCATGATTTCCTGCAACACCGCATTGATTTTTTCGGCGGCCAAATCAATAAAGCGTTGCGGATTGTCGGCCGCATCGTTCAGGCGGCCGGATTGGCGGATGATGTCAAACAGCGTGCGCCGCGTCAGGCCGGTTTTCTGCTGGATTTCGCCCAAAATATCGGGCAGTGGCCATTGGATATGGGCGGCGTTGCTTTTGCTTTGGGTTTCTTCCGCTTCAATGCCGTCAGTAATCGACTGGCTGATGCGCACTTTTTGCGAACGGATTTTCGGCTTTTGTATCGCCGCCATATCGCGCAGGGCTTGGGAGGCCGTCTGAACCAATTCGCCGCTGTCGTATTGCACGCGGTAGCGGGTTTGGTGTTGCAGCTTTTCCCAGATGGCCACAAATTCCGGATCGAGGCGGAAATTTTTGCGGTAGCGCAATTGCTTGCGCTTTTCGGCATTTTTGATGTTGTCGCTTTTAAAAGTGATGCCGCATTCGTCTTGATATTCCTGCTGCAACGTGGCGGCAAAGCTTTGATAGCTTTCGTTTGGAATCACCGTTAACACGTTCACTTTTTCATCGTATACCCGCTTGCCGTGGCGGTTGACCGGCAGGCGCAGGCCGCGGCCGATTTCCTGCCGTTTTTTCAGCGGCGAACGGGTTTCGTTGAGGGTGCAGATTTGAAACACGTTCGGATTGTCCCAGCCTTCTTTGAGGGCGGAATGCGAGAAAATAAACCGCAGCGGGTTGGCCAAATCGAGCAGCTTTTCCTTGTCGCGCATAATCAGCGCATAGGTTTCGTTGTCGGCTTCGGTGCTGCCTTTGGTGTCTTTCCAGCCGTTTTTGTCTTGCGAAAAATAGCCGTTGTGCACGCCCTCGTCGGCCTCGCCCGTGAGTTCGCGGTAGATTTCGGCAAACCAGCGCTCAAATTTGCCGCCGTGGCGGTAGTTTTCCACTTTGTCGATAAAAAACAACGACAACACCTTGATGCCTTGCGGATTCAGGCGCTTTTCCTTGGCCAGATGCTCTTCAATGGTGCGGCGGATTTGGGTTTTCATCACCTCATCGCGCACCGCATCGGCGTTGTCGTCCAAGCCGATGATGCGGCCGTCTGAAAGCTGCAACTGCTGGTTTTCAAAGTCCAAACCGTCAATGATAAAGCCGTGGCGGTAGGCTTCGTTGCCGCCCGATTTGGCATACACATCATCGCCCGATTGCACGCTGATGCTTTTCTTTTTGGTTTCTTTATCGCTTTGAAAATGAATGTTTAATTTGGCTTTCAGACGGCCTTTGGCGGCCTGCTGCACTTCCAGCAACTCCAAAAACGCGCCGTTCACATCGTTTTCCGCCAACACGGAAAACACCTCAATCTGCTTCACCAGCTTCATATTGTATGCCTGCACCGGATTGAGGCTGTACACCTTGTGGTAAGGTTGCTTGTGGGTAGCCGAATAGCGCAACACAAACAAAGGATTGAGCGATTCCACCGCCTCGCGGCGTTTATCGGTTTCCATGTTTTGCGGCTCATCGATAATCACAATCGGGCGGGTTTGGCTGATTTGCTCAATCGGCGCTTCGCCGCTCTCATTGATGCGGTTAATCACATTCGCTTCTTTTTCAAAGGTTTGAATGTTCATCACCAAAATTTCGATGTGGTTATTGGTGGCAAAGCCGCGTAAAGCCGACAAGCGGCTGCTGCTGTATTCGTGGTAAGCCATCACAGGCTTGTCGAACACCTCGGCAAAATGTGCGCGCGTGCTGTTGAGCGTGTGCAACACACCCTCGCGAATCGGCACGCTCGGCACCACAATCACAAATTTTGTCCAGCCGTATAATTGATTCAACGCATAAATCGTGCGCAGATACACATAGGTTTTGCCCGTGCCGGTTTCCATTTCCACCGAAAAATTCAGCCCGTGCTCGCCGATGCCGGTTTGGGGCAAGTTAAAACCGTTTTGCACAAGGCTGAGATTTTTGCCGATGCTTTCCCAATCCAACAGCAGCTCGTTGCCGACAAAGCGCCCGCCGCCTTGCGTTTGCAGGCTGAACGATTGCTGTTGGTTGGGCTGGCCCTCAAACAGGCGGGTCACCGCTTCCACCGCGTCAAGCTGGTAATCCAGCGTTTCAAAATGAAGTTGCATGATGTTCCCCGTTTATACCGTTGCAAACACAATATCCGCTTCTTTCATCTGCAAAACGGCGTTGGTTTTCAGCGCATCGTTGCCGTCAAACAAACGGTCGAGCGCCACCACTTTATCGGGGCGCTGCGCGGTTAACGCATCCAGCAGCGCTTCATCCACGCGGCTGAGCAACAGCGCCACACGGCGGCCTTCGTCTTCCAGCCAATACACCTCGTTTTCCAGCCGCACGCGCGCGGTGAGCTTCAAACCCAAACGCAACAGCAATTCATAAGCCATATTTTCCGGCGCGGCATGCTCGGCCACGGGGTCGATAAACATATTCATTTGTGCTTCAAGACTATCTGGAAGGCCGTCTGAAGCCACATCGCTGCGCCATTGCTTGAAATTGCTTTCGGTGAGCTTGAAGACTTTGAAACCGGTGTCGGGACTTTGCTCAGGATGGGCGGCGGCGATTTGCGCACCGGCGCGGCGGATGCGCTCTTTGGCGATTTCGGCAATGGTGGCAAAACCGGCTTGGCGGGCTTCGGATTTTTCATCGGTTTCTTCGGGAAGCTGCAC
>CAYVIS010000027.1:0-15074 GCA_964451565.1 uncultured Neisseria sp. | reverse complement strand
AACATAAACGGGGTATGATATAATTTCAGCAGCTTAACGTCAATGCTTTTACACACATGAATACGAAAATTCCGCTTATTTTAGGCTCAAGCTCGGTTTTCCGCCAGCAGCAATTGCGCACGCTCGGCCTGCCGTTTACAGCCGCCGCCCCCGATTTCGACGAAACCGCCCTGCCCGACGAGCCCGCCGACGCCACTGCGCTGCGGCTCGCCATCGGCAAAGCGCGCTCGCTGGCCGCCCGTTTTCCCCACACGCTGATTATCGGTGCCGACCAAGTGGCCCGGTGCGAAGGCCGCCAACTGGGCAAGCCGATGACCGTCGCGAAAGCACAACACATGCTGGCCGAACTGAGCGGCAAACAAATCGAATTTTACAGCGCCGTCTGCCTGCTCAACACCGCTTCAGACGGCCTGCACACCCATGTCGACCGCACCGTCGTCACCATGCGCCCATTAAGCGACACCCAAATCCGCCGCTATCTCGAGCGCGAACCCGATGCCGTTTACTGCGCCGGCGCCGCCAAAAGCGAAGGCCTCGGCGCGGCGCTGCTGCAACGTATCGACAGCAGCGACCCCAACGCCCTCATCGGCCTGCCCATTTTCCGCCTGATTGATTTTCTGCACGCCGAAGGCGTCGATATTTTATAGTGGATTAAATTTGAATCAGGACAAGGCGGGAAGCCACAGACAGTACACCTAGTACGGTAAGGCGAGCCAACGCTGTACTGGTTCAAATCTAATCCACTATATAAATCTCAGGCTGTCTGAACACACCAACACGAGCACCCTGCTATGCAACCCGTCCTCTACCTTATCCCCACCCCACTCGGCACAGCCGACACCCCCTGCCTGCTGCCGCATGAACAGGCGCAAATCACCGGCCTGACCGATTTCGTGGTCGAAGCCGAAAAAACCGCTCGCGCCCACCTGAAACACCTCGGCATCACCACCCCCATCCGCGAGCTGAATCTGCAAACGCTCAACGAACACACCCCCGCCGATGCCCTGCCCGAGCTGCTGCAACCGTTGCAACAAGGCCGCAGCATGGGCTTGCTCAGCGAAGCCGGCTGCCCCGCCGTGGCCGACCCCGGCACCAATCTGATCGCCCTCGCCCACCGCCACGGCTTTGAAGTGCGCCCGCTCATCGGCCCCTCCAGCCTGCTGCTGGCCTTGATGGCTTCCGGCGCCAACGGCCAAAACTTCACCTTCAAAGGCTACCTGCCCACCGAAAAAACCGAGCGCAACCAAGCCCTCAAAGCGCTGGAGCAGCGTTCGCGCCAACACAACGAAACCCAACTGTTTATCGAAACGCCTTATCGCAACGATGCCCTGCTGGAAGACGCCGTCGCCACGCTGCGCCCCGCCACCCGCCTCTGCATCGCCTGCGACCTCACCTTGCCCACGCAAACCATCATCAGCGAGCACATCGCCGATTGGCGCAAACGCCCGAGCTTGCCCGCATTGAAAAAAAGGCCGACCATTTTTGTGGTACACGCTGCTTGAGCAAGCAAGGCCGTCTGAACCGTTTTTTCAGACGGCCTCTAAAAATAGAATGATTTAAAATCAGCAAGATAAACCGCTTTGCAGATTTAAGCTTGCCAAAATCGAAATCCATATCTATAATGCACAGCTTATTCGGAATGTAGCGCAGCCCGGTAGCGCACTTCGTTCGGGACGAAGGGGTCGGAGGTTCGAATCCTCTCATTCCGACCAAATATTTCAGCCTGCTTTGTTTATCAAAGCAGGCTGATTTGCTTTCAGACGGCCTAAATCTTTGCGAAATGAGGGATAAGGGATAAATTTCAAACTATTTCCAAGACAATCTTTACCGAGAGACGAATTTACTTGATGCTTCAGCACCTTGGTAAATCATTCTCTTTGAGCGGAGCCACAGACAGCACAACTAGTACAGCAAGGCGAGCCAACACTGTATGGGTTCAAATTTATAGTGAATTAGAAATAAAATAGTTCAATATATTCAGGTGGCTGAGCTTATCGAAGCCATTCGGAGATGCAAAAGAGGCTTCGACAAGCTCAGCCACCTGTTTTGATTTTTACGATATATCAATGTTCAGATTTAATTCTAATCCACTATAATTCGCTATAAAACAACAGGCCGTCTGAACGCTCGTTCAGACGGCCTGTTGTTTTAACGGCAATATCAAAAAACTTATTTGCTTTCTTTATTGCCCAATTGCGGCAATACCGAGCCTTCGCCCAATTGCAGCAAACCCGATTGCGAGTAGATGCCCAGTTTGGCGCGGGTATCGACAATATCCAGATTGCGCATGGTCAGTTGGCCGATGCGGTCGAGCGGGGTAAAGGCGGCATTTTCGACTTTTTCCATACTCAGGCGCTCGGGCTGATAGGTCAGATTGGGTGATTCGGTGTTGAGCAGCGAATAGTCGTTGCCGCGGCGCAGCTCCAGCGTCACTTCGCCGGTAATGGCACGCGCTACCCAGCGTTGGGCGGTTTCGCGCAACATCAGCGCTTGCGAATCAAACCAGCGCCCTTGATACAGCAGGCGGCCGAGGCGCAGGCCGTTGATGCGGTATTGTTCGATGGTGTCTTCGTTGTGGATGCCGGTCACGAGGCGCTCGTAGGCGATGTGCAGCAAAGCCATGCCCGGGGCTTCGTAGATGCCGCGCGATTTGGCTTCGATGATGCGGTTTTCGATTTGGTCGCTCATGCCGAGGCCGTGGCGGCCGCCGATGCGGTTGGCTTCGAGGAACAATTCCACCGGATCGGCATATTCTTTGCCGTTCAAGGCCACAGGCACGCCTTCTTCAAAGCGCACGCTCACTTCTTCGGGTTTGACTTCGACATTTTCGTCCCAAAATGCCACGCCCATAATCGGTTTGACGATTTTGATGCCGCTGTTGAGGAATTCCAAATCTTTGGCTTCGTGGGTGGCACCGAGCATGTTGGAATCGGTGGAATAGGCTTTTTCAACCGACATTTTGTAGTCGAAGCCATTGGCAATCAAAAATTCGCTCATCTCTTGGCGGCCGCCCAATTCGTCGATGAATTGCTGGTCGAGCCACGGTTTGTAGATGCGCAGATTGGGGTTGGTAATCAGGCCGTAGCGGTAGAAGCGCTCGATGTCGTTGCCTTTATAGGTGGAACCATCGCCCCAGATGTTGACATCGTCTTCTTTCATCGCTGCCACCAGCATGGTGCCGGTTACGGCGCGGCCCAGCGGGGTGGTGTTGAAATAGGTGATGCCGCCGGTGGAAACGTGAAACGCGCCGCATTGGATGGCGGCAATGCCTTCGTGCGCCAATTGGCTGCGGCAATCGATTAAGCGCGCTTCGATGGCGCCGTATGCTTTGGCTTTGCGCGGAATGGCTTCGTAATCTTCTTCGTCGGGCTGGCCGAGGTTGGCGGTGTAGGCATAAGGCAGTGCGCCTTTGAGCTTCATCCACAACAGGGCGGCTGAGGTGTCGAGGCCGCCTGAAAATGCGATGCCGACTTTGTGGCCGACGGGGAGATTTTGTAAGATGGTATGATTCTGATTGCTCACTTCGATAAATCCTGTTCCGATTGGCGGCATGCCTGCTCAAACAGTCTGCCGCAGTGGTAAAAATGGGTTTATTATTGTATGAATCGGCTGATTAGTCTAGAGGCTGTTGACAATTTATCCGCCATAACAGCCTGCCGCGCGGCTAAATCCGGATGCTGACCAACGAAAAAGCATGAGCCGCCGCCAAATCGGTTTGCAGCCACCCATCCTCACCATGCACGCTGTTTTCAGACGGCCTATCCATCCTAGTGACTCTTTCGGAATAAACTTATGTATTTCAACCTCATCATTATCGGCGATGAAATCCTACACGGATCCCGCATCGACAAGCATTTCGCTTTTTTCAAATCCCTGTTGGAGCAACACGGTTTGCGTCTGCACCAAGTGCAATACCTGCCCGATGATAAAGCGTTGTTGGTCAAACAATTGCGCAGAAGTTTTTCAGACGGCCTGCCCACTTTTGTGACCGGCGGCATCGGCGCGACTCCTGACGATCATACCCGCCAAGCCGCTGCACAAGCGCTTGAGCTGCCGCTGACACGCCATCCCGAAGCCGCACGCCTGATTGAGGCAGTTTCGCTCCGTCGCGGCGATACGCTGGATTCCACCGAACACGAACAGCGCTTAAACATGGCGGATTTCCCCCAAGGCGCAGACTTGATTCCCAACAGCTACAACACCATCGCGGGCTTTTCTATCCGCGAACATTACTTTTTTCCGGGCTTTCCGGTGATGGCGCATCCGATGGCGGAATGGGTACTCCTTAACCATTATGCGCACTATTTCCATCAAATCCGCACCGAAATACGCTCGGTTTGGGTATATGGTTTGCCGGAATCCCGTATCGCACCGCTGATGAACGCCATAGAACAGGATTATCCGGGCATCAAATCTTTCAGTCTACCCTCAGAAGGCGGCGGCACCGACATCAACGGTCACAAAATCCTGCCGCATATCGAATTCGGCATCAAGGCGGAAGGCGAAGCCTGCTTGTTGATAGACACGGCTTGGCAGCAAGTCCGACAACAGCTCGCCGACATCGGCGGCCGCCTGCAAGAAGGTGCGCCGGTATAACGGCTCTTTAATTCTGCAACCGACCTGAATCAGCCGCAAGCATTCAGCCGTTGCGCCGACTTCGGTTTAAGGCTGAGGCCTTTGCAAAATACATTCTTCCTTGAAAATAGCCAATAAACCCGTCATTCCGGCGCTGGCCGGAATCCGGCTACCGAAATTCAGCTTGTGGATTTTAAAGCAACTTCAAGCGGGAAATGGATTCCGGCCTGTGCCGGAATAACGGAATTGAGTGTTGGCGATGATTCACATAGTAATTTTGCAAAGGTCTCAGGCTGAAAATCGTGAAATCTCCATGGCAGTATTTGTATGACAATTAAATCATTTGATTTTTCATACGGAACCTGCGTCTGTATAGGTGTGACGTGATGGCACATTACCGCTGTCAGCCACATCGCTTGAATTGAAACAGGTTGCACCGAAAGATCGCAGGCGGATACGGAATAGCAAGGCAAGGCCGTCTGAAACTGTTCAGACGGCTTTGTTTTTATCATTATAAATACACTGGCACTCGAGCCTGTTGAAGCTGCTGCTTGCAGGCAACAAGCTTCGACGGATTCAGCCATCTGTTATTGTGCTGGTTGGTGTATCGGGCGGCGGATGAGGAATATGTTTCTATGTAATCGGTTTGGTATTTCAGACGGCTCCCATTGAATGTTATAGTGGATTAGATTTGAATCAGGACAAGGCGGGGAGCCGCAGACAGTACACCTAGTACGGCAAGGCGAGCCAACGCTGTACTGGTTCAAATCTAATCCACTATAGAAAGCCATCTCGAATATCATTGCGATAACATCTAATGCATCTGCCCCGTTTCGCTCTATTGTAACCACCCATAGAAAAGCCGCCTCTAAACCAGAGGCGGCTTTTTATCCATCAGTGCGGTATCAACCTTGCACTTTAACTTCTACGCGGCGGCCTTCAGCCGAATTGCCTTCCGCACCGGTAATGCTTTCGGGCTTTTGCAATTCGATATTCGCAGCGTTGACGCCTTGTGCTTCCAAGAAAGCCTGCACCGCTTCGGCGCGCTGTTTGGAAAGCGCTTCGTTTGCAGCAGCATCGCCGGTACTGTCGGCAAAGCCGCTCACCACCAGTTTTTTGCCTTCTTTACCGGCAGCCACCAAATCGGCAGCCACTTGCGCGGCATCGGAAGCAACCTCGTTTTTGCCGGTGGCAAAGTAGAACTTGGCCACACCGTTATCCAAGCTCACGCGGGCATTTTCTTCCTCTGCAACCGGGGCAGAAGCGGCAGATGCCGGGACGGCTGCGGGCGCAGAAGCGGCAGGTGCAGCAGCTTCTGCAGCAGGCGCGGGCGCGGCTTTACCGTCTTTATTCGACAAACCCCAAACATACGCAGTCATGATGTGCAGTTTGTTGTCGTCGAGGAAGTTGTCCCATGCCGGCATTTGGTTATGACGACCGTTGGTGATGGTTTCAATGATGGCTTTTTGCGTACCGCCCCACAACCACACATCGTCGGTCAAGTTCGGACCCAAGCCCTGAACACCTTGGCCTTTGTCGCCGTGGCAGGTAAAGCAGTTGGCAGGGCCGCCGTGAAACAGGGCATTACCGCGTGCTGCACGCTCTTCGTCATACTGACCGGCAGGTTTCGACAGCGACATCACATAGTTGGCCACGTCTTTCACGCGCTCTTCGCCCAATACCGGCCCCCACGGCGCCATCACGCCGACACGGCCTTTAGAGATGGTTTCATGGATTTTCTCGGGAGTACCGCCCCACAGCCAGTCGTGATCGGTCAGATTGGGGAAGCCTTTCGAGCCTTTGGCATCCGAGCCGTGGCATTGGATACAGTAGGTATCGAACATGTTTTTACCGATACGCTGCGCCTGCGGATCTTTCGCCACTTCTTCAATCGGCATATTGGCAAATTTGGCGTAAATCTGACCATATTGCTCGTCGGCTTTAGCCACTTCTTTCTCGTATTGGTTTTGGCTGGTCCAATTGAGGAAACCTTTGTAGTCACCCAAACCCGGATACAGGAAAAGATAGGCCACACCGAAAACCATGGTCAGCGCAAACAGGTAAAACCACCAGCGCGGCAAGGGGTTGTTGTATTCTTCAATACCGTCCCATGAGTGACCCATGGTTTTGACATCTTCGCCCTTGGGCGGCGCTTTGGTTTTGTTTTGCGACAACAGCAACCAAGCCAGACCGACAAAACTGAGCACGACAATGGCGGCAATGTATATATTCCAGAAATTACTGGTAAATTGGGAAGTGGTGTTCATTATTTTGCTCCGTGATCACGGGTTAACCGGTGCCCGCTTTTACTTATTTTCATTCGGGGGTATCGTTGTCATCCATAATGCTGTGGGCAGCATCATTGTAATTCTGCTTGTTGCGTCGGTTGAAAACGATATACAAAACCAGAATAAAGCTGACAAATACCCACAAAGTAAACAGCGAGCGGGCCCAATTAATGTCCATGATGTTACCTTACGTTTTTCAATGCCAAGCCCAAGCCTTGCAGGTAGGCGATTACGGCATCCAGCTCGGATTTGTTGGCCAAATCTTCAGCGGCTTTATTGATTTCTTCATCGCTGTAAGGCGTGCCGACTGCGCGCAAGGCTTTCATATTGCGCACGGTAGCGTCAGCATCCACACGGTTGCGTGCCAGCCACGGGAAAGAAGGCATGTTGGATTCGGGAACCACGTCACGCGGATTCAGCAGGTGGATGCGGTGCCATTCATCGGAATAGCGGCCGCCGACACGTGCCAAATCCGGACCGGTGCGTTTAGAGCCCCATTGGAACGGACGGTCGTAAACCGATTCACCGCCGACCGAATAGTGGCCGTAACGCTCGGTTTCCGCACGGAACGGACGAATCATTTGCGAGTGGCAGTTGTAGCAGCCTTCGCGTACATAAATATCGCGGCCTGCCACCTGCAAAGCATTGTAGGGTTTGACGCCCGGCGCCGGTTCGGTTACCGATTTGGTGAAAAACAGCGGCACGACTTCAATTATGAGACCGACGCTGATTACCAGAAAGGTAAACACAATCAGGAACCCGACTTTTTCTTCAGCTAGTTGTTGTAATTTCATTTTAGTAGCCTGCTTTCTGTGATTAGTGGTGTTGGGCTTGCGACACGGCAGGAATCTCCGCATCTACGGCTTTGCCACCGGCAACAGTTCGATAAACGTTGTAAGCCATCAGAATCATACCGGTCAAATACAGTACGCCACCAGAGAAACGAATCATATAGAAAGGCATGCTTTGCTTAACAGATTCAACAAAAGAGTAGGTCAGCGTGCCATCATCGTTAAGCGCGCCCCACATCAAGCCCTGCATCACGCCGGAAATCCACATGGAAGAGATGTAGAGCACCACACCGATGGTGGCAATCCAGAAATGCGCTTCAATCAGCTTGATGCTGTACATTTCTTTTTTACCCCACAAACGCGGAACCAGATAGTAAATTGAACCGATAGTGATAAAGCCCACCCAGCCCAAAGCGCCGGAGTGTACGTGGCCGACAGTCCAGTCGGTGTAGTGGCTCAGCGCGTTCACCGATTTAATCGACATCATCGGACCTTCAAAGGTCGACATACCGTAGAACGACAGCGACACCACCAGGAATTTCAAAATCGGATCGGTGCGCAGTTTGTGCCATGCGCCGGAAAGGGTCATAATGCCGTTGATCATACCGCCCCAAGAAGGTGCAAACAGAATCAGCGACAACACCATACCCAAAGATTGCGTCCAGTCGGGCAAAGCGGTGTAGTGCAGATGGTGCGGGCCCGCCCACATATAGGTGAAAATCAGCGCCCAGAAGTGCACTACCGACAGGCGGTAAGAATACACCGGACGACCGGCTTGCTTGGGTACGAAGTAATACATCATACCGAGGAAGGCAGCGGTCAGGAAAAAGCCTACGGCATTGTGGCCGTACCACCATTGCACCATAGCATCAATCGCGCCCGAATAAATCGGGTAGGATTTCATCATGCCTGACGGAATGCCGAGGTTATTGACGATATGCAGCAGGGCAACGGCCAGAATATAGGCACCGTAGAACCAGTTGGCCACATAAATATGTTTGATTTTGCGGGTAGCGATGGTGCCGAAAAATACCACGGCATAAGTCACCCACACAACGGTAATCAGAATATCGATCGGCCATTCCAGCTCAGCGTATTCCTTACCTTGGGTGTAGCCCATCGGCAAACTAATCGCGGCTGCTACAATCACCAGCTGCCAACCCCAGAAGGTGATGGCCGGCAAGATATTGCCGCCAAACAGACGCACGTTACAGGTACGCTGCACAACATAGTAAGATGTGGCAAACAAACCGCAACCGCCGAACGCAAAAATCACCGCATTGGTATGCAGCGGGCGCAGGCGGCCGAAGTGAAACCACGGGCCGATATTCGACAAATCCAGGGAGGGGGCAAACAGTTGGGCGGCGATAATCACGCCCACCAGCATACCCACGATACCCCAAACTACAGTCATGATGGCAAATTGGCGCACCACCTTGTAGTTATAAGTTTGCGTTTCCATGAGGGTCTCCATTAAACATGGCAATTAACACCTATCGGTTTGACTCAGGCTTGCCGAAGCATGCCAAAGATATACCCGATTTTTCTTAATTTAACACCGACAGACACAAGACATCCAGCCTGACGGAATCTTAACTGAGGCATTCTAAATCAAATTACACGCCACACCAAGCCAAATCGGTATAAAACGGTAATTTTTACGGTGCCAGTAAATTGCCTTCAGTCAGATTTTGTAAGATTATCGATTACCTACATAATGTTTCTTGACACAAATCAAAGGCCCGTTAAAACTTATACAAACCTTAACAAATAAGGCATTTTTATGCTTCAATACAACATGATTCCGCAGCCACATGCCCACCAATGGCATATCTGCATAAATTTAGAGCAAAACACCAACACTTCTTTACATTTAAGCCTGCCCAACTGGGTGCCCGGCAGCTATCTGATTCGCGACTTTGCCCGCCACATCCTCCAAATCGAGGCTGTCTGTAACGGGCAGCGCGCCGAAATCCGCCAAACCGACAAAAACCATTGGCAAACCGAAGCGCTGGCCGGAGCGTGGCAAATTTGCTACACCGTTTACGCCTACGAACTGTCTGTACGCGGCAGCTACCTCACCGCCGAACGCGCCTTTTTCGATGGCGCCTGCCTGTTTTTAAGCGTGGCAGGCCGCGAACACGAGCCGCACCAAATCCACTTCGAGCAGCTCCCTGCACATTGGCAAACCGCCACCACCCTGCCCCAAATCGGCGAAGCGCGCTTTCAGACGGCCTCATACGCCGAACTCATCGACCACCCCGTTGAATTGGGCAACATCGAAACCCTCCGCTTCCACGCAGGCGGCATTCCCCACCGCATCGCCCTAAGCGGTCACTACGCTGATTTCGACCGCACCCGCCTGCTGGCCGACGTTGAAAAAATCTGCGCCGCCCAACTGGCCATGTTCCCCGACCCCGCGCCGTTTCAAGAATACGCCTTCCTGCTGCATGTGGGCGACAATATCTACGGCGGCCTCGAACACCGCAGCAGCACCGCCCTGCTCGCCGACCGCAACAGCCTGCCCGTCCACGGCATGAACGAAGCCGACGACGACTACATCCAACTGCTCGGCCTGTTCAGCCACGAATACTTCCACGCTTGGAACGTCAAATCCATCAAACCCGCCGCTTTCGTGCCGTATCAGCTCGACCGCGAAAATTACACCGAACAACTGTGGGCATTTGAAGGCATTACCTCTTATTACGACGACTTGTTTCTCGTCCGCAGCGGCGTCATCACACCTGAAGCCTATTTGAAACAGCTCGCCAAAACCCTCACCCGCGTGCAGCAAGGGCAAGGCCGTCTGAAACAGACCCTTGCCGAATCCAGCTTCACCGCCTGGACCAAATTCTACAAACAAGACGAAAACAGCCCCAACGCCATCGTCAGCTACTACCAAAAAGGCGCACTCGCCGCCCTCTGCCTCGACCTGCTCATCCGCCAAAAAAGCGGCGGCAAACACAGCCTCGACAGCGTTATGCAGCAACACTACCGCGACTGGCTCGCCACCCGCGAAGGCATTCCCGAGCAGCAATGGCAGGCACGCTGCCAAGCCATTACCGGCCTCGATTTGCACGCATTCTTTCAGACGGCCTTATATTCCACCGACGATTTGCCCCTAGCCAAATGTCTGAGCAGCGCAGGCATCGCCCTGCAATGGCAGGCCGCAGCACGCAGCCACGGCGGCGCACTCGTCGACAGCTTCGACACCGACGCTGCCCCGGCCACCGACTTCGGCGCCCGCTACACCCAAAACAGCGACAGCATCACCCTCAGCCAAGTCTTCAACGGCGGCAGCGCCGAACAGGCCGGCTTGAGCCCGCACGACCGCATTATCGCCGTCAACGGCTTTGCCTGCAGCGCTTTCGACAAACAATGGCCCGCTTTTGCCGCAGGCGATAACGTGCAGCTGCATTATTTCCGCCACGGCGTCTTGCACGAAACCGAGCTTACCGTCCGAAACGCCGCCGCCGACACCGCCCTGCTCTGCATCCTCGACCGCAACCTGCTGGCACAATGGCTGCAAACCGACGGATATAGTGGATAAATTTGAATCAAGACAAGGCGGAGAGCCGCAGTACACCTCGTACGGCAAGGCGAGTCAACGCTGTATTGGTTAAATTTAGTTCACTATAATGCGTTCAGACGGCCTCAACTTCCACTCCCCTCCTGAAACCAACCAAGGATAAAAAAATGAGCATAACCAAACTCGCCGACAACCTCTACATCGCCCCGCAACTCACCCCCACCGATGTTGGAGCAGCCGCCAAACTCGGCATCCGAAGCGTGATTTGCAACCGCCCCGACGGCGAAGAAGACGGCCAACCGGCTTTCAGCGAAGTGCAGCAATGGCTGGCCGACGCAGGCATCCACCACAGCGTGCAGCAGCCCGTGGTCGCGCCGCAAATCAACGCCGATGACGCCGCCCGCTTCAAAGCGCTGCGTCAGGAAAACCCCGCCCCCGTTTTGGCTTATTGCCGCACCGGCACCCGCTGCTCGCTGCTGTGGGGCTACGACCAAGCCGCCGCAGGCACGCCGATCGCCGACATCATCGCCGCCGCCAAAGCCGCAGGCGTCGACCTGAGCAACTTCGCCGAACGCCTGCAGGCCGCCGCCAAAGCTTAAACGTTTTACAGACGAAGATACCTATCGAGCCTATTCAAGCAGGAGCATGGCAACGTTACGGCATCGGCACCTGTAAAAGCAACAGGGCTGTGTTTAGCGTACATTACCTAAAGGCCGTCTGAAACGGAAACCGTTTGGATAAGAACAGTTTGCCTATCCGCCCGCCAATTATCCCAACATGATGAAAGGCCGTCTGAAACGTTCAGACGGCCTTTCATTTATGATTATCTGTATATTTACTGCCTTGCCAGCCAATCGTCGCGCGTTTGCTGCGCCGCTTCAAAATAGCGGTACAGCGCTTCGGCATCGTGGTTTTGCAATACAGATTGCAGATAAGCCAGCTGCTGCTGCTGCCCTGCCAACAAATCGAGCAGGCCGTTTTTGTTGGCGAGGCAGATGTCGGTCCAGATGGCGGGATGACTGGAAGCGATGCGGGTGAAATCGCGGAAGCCCGAGGCGGCGAAATCGAGATAGGTTTGGCCGTCGGGATGGTCGGCAATTTGGTGCACATAGGCATAAGCAATCATGTGCGGCATGTGCGACACGGCGGCGAATACGGCATCGTGTTCGGCGGCGCTCATGCGGTAGGTTTGCGCGCCGACGGCCTGCCACAGGTTTTCGAGCAACATCAGGCCGTCTGAATCCTGCTGTTCGTGCGGGCAAATAATCAGTTTTTTATCCTGATACAAACCGAACTGCGCCGCCAATGCGCCGTGACGGTCGGATCCGGCAATCGGATGCGCGGCTACGCAGCGGGGAAAATGCTCAGGCAGATAGGCGCTAAAGGCGTCGATGGCGGATTGTTTGGTGCTGCCGACATCGCTGACCACGGTGTGCGCGTCCAACAGCGGCGCGAGCGTTTGGCAGATGGCGGGCAAGGTGGCAACGGGGGTAGCAATCAGCACCAAATCGGCACCGCGCACGCTGTCGGCGCACAATTCGGTGAAGGCGGCATCAATCACTTTGCGCTCCAGCGCGCGCGCCAGATTGTCGCCGTCCAAATCGACACCGACCACTTTTTCCACCAAACCCAGCCGTTTCAAATCGAGCACAAACGAGCCGCCAATCAGGCCGACGCCGATTAGGGTGATTTGTTTGAGTGGGTGCGCTGGGGTCATGATGAGGCCGTCTGAAAGCTGGATAAGTGTGCGGGTATAGTGGATTAGAAATAAAACAGTTCAACACATTCAGGTGGCTGAGCTTGTCGAAGCCATGCGCAGATTCAAAAGCGGCTTCGACAAACTCAGCCACCTGTTTTGATTTTCACGATACATCAATGTTCGGATTTCATTCTCATCCACCATATATAAATAATATAAATGTCGGGTTGAGGCCGTCTGAAAAACAAAGCGATGTTTCAGACGGCCTGAATGCGGCTCAACGCCAAGCTGCGGTGAATTCCGCCCAATGCGGTTTTTCTTCGGCCTGCGCTTTGAGGTAGCTTTTCAGGCGTTTGATTTCCTGTTCGTATTCGTCGGCATCGAGCGCACCGCCGAGCAGGCGGAAACGCAGATACATCAGATAGGTGTTGGCGGCATCGGTTTCGCAATAATCGCGGATGTCTTTGATGTCACCCGCATGATAGGCTTCCCACACTTTGCTGCCGTCCATGCCGAGCTTGCCGGGAAAGCCGCACAGCTTGGCCATGTCGTCGAGCGGCACGCTGGCGCGCGGCTGGTAGAGGGCGAGCAAGTCCATCAGATCGCAATGGCGGCTGTGGTAGCGGCTGATGTAGTTATTCCATTTGAAATCGCGGCTGTCGCCGAAATCGCCCTCGCCCATGTCCCAATAACGTGCGGCGGTCACGCCGTGAATCAGCGCACGGTAATGCAATACCGGCAAATCGAAACCGCCGCCGTTCCAGCTCACCAATTGCGGCGTGTGGGTTTCGACCAAATCGAAAAATTTGGCAATCACGGTTTCTTCGCTGTCGTTGATTTCGCCGATGGTGCCGACGTGGATTTTGTCCTGCCCCCAACGCATGCAGCAGGAAATCGCCACCACTTGATGCAGATGGTGCTGCATAAAATCGCCGCCGGTCTGCGCGCGCCGTTTCTGCTGGGCAAACGCCACCACATCGGCATCGGATACGCTTGCAGGCAAGTCGTGCAGCAGACGGATGCCGGCCACATCGGGAATGGTTTCGATATCGAAGGCTAAAATCGGGGTCATGGGCTGATTTCTCCGTGGATAGGCGCATTGTGGCATGAAGCCGCCTATGCGCCAAGCCTGAAACGCGCTTTTTCGGCAAGCATACGCGCCTTTTTGTTTGGCATAAGCGGCTGCTTTTGGGCATAATGCCGTCTGAACCTGATTAAATGCTGTTTTGCCAGCCAACTGAAAGACATTTTATGAAAAAACACCTTCTTCATACTTTATTGCCTTTGGCGCTGCTGCCCTTGGCGGCCTGCGGTCAAACGCCGGTGAGCAACCACGGCGCGGCTTCGGCCCCGGCTGCGCAAACCCAGGCTGCTGCAGCCACAGGCGAAGTCAGCGCCGATTTGGCCAAAACCCTGACGGCCAAGCTGGAAAAAACCTACGAAGGCCAGCAAGTGAAAGTACAAAGCGTTCGCACCACGCCGATTGCCGGATTGTATGAAGTGGTGGTGAGCGGCAACCAAGTGGTGTATGTCGACGGTAAGGCCGATTATATGCTGGTGGGCGATCTGATTGACGTCAACACCCGCCAAAGCCTCACCGAAGAGCGCTCGGCCGAGTTGAACAAAATCGACTTCTCTTCCCTGCCGCTGGAGCAGGCGATTAAGGAAGTGCGCGGCAACGGCAAGCTCAAAGTAGCGGTGTTCTCCGACCCCGACTGCCCGTTCTGCAAACGCTTGGAACATGAGTTTGTGAAAATGACCGATGTCACCATCTACAATTTCATGATGCCGATTGCCAGCCTGCACCCGGACGCGGCGCGCAAAGCCGAACAAATCTGGTGCCAGCCCGACCGCACCGCCGCTTGGACGCAATGGATGCGCGAAGGCAAAATGCCGCCGCAAGTGGCCGCGTGCGACAATCCGGTGGCAGAAACCACTTCTTTGGGCGAACAACTCGGCTTCACCGGCACGCCCACCATCGTGTTCCCCAACGGCCGCAGCCAAAGCGGCTATAGCCCGATGCCGCAATTGCAGCAAACCATTGCCGCCAACCAATAATGGTTTTCAGACGGCCTGATGCAGAGGCCGTCTGAAAAAAGAGCACTTGCATAATCATTATATTGCCGCATCATCAATCAAAAGGCCGTCTGAATATTGAACTGTACCCAAAAAGTTGGACACCCCCTCCAACC